>WBUV01000416.1 GCA_008933525.1 Bacteroidales bacterium
AACTGCTACTTCAACTTTAATAAACTCTACGAAAAATTAGGCAATCAAACTAAATCTGCGGAGTATTTTAATCTTTTTGCCATGTTAACTAAGAAAATACAGGCCGAAGAGTTGAAGGCAAAGGAATTAAAAGCCATGCAAATGGTTGATAGTGCGGGTAGAGTTGTTCAGCAAATCTCGGCCGAAAAAGATATTACTACCAAAAAACTTGCAGAAACAAATCAGGAGCTTCAGGAAAAGGAAACTACACTTTTGGAAGTGGAGCGACTTACCAAGGAACAACAAATGCAGATTGAATTGTTAAACACCGAGATGCAGCTTAGAGATGCTCAACTTAAGCATCAAAAACTGCTTCAGAAAGTTTACATTGGGTTGATAGTAATATCGCTATTGTTCACAGCACTTATATTCTACGCTTATACGGAGAAAAAGAAAGCAAACCAGCTCCTTCAACTTATGAATTCTGAAATATTGACCCAGAAGGAGGAGATAAGTGAACAGGCCGACCAACTTAGAGATTTAAACTCTCTTAAGGATAAACTTTTTTCCATAATTGCTCACGATTTAAGGAGCCCTTTGTTCTCTTTAATCACAATGCTCAATATTGCTAAAGAGGGTCATTTTACTGAGGAGAGTTTTAAGTCAATTATTGCAGAGCTATCCGTTAACGTGAATCATACAACATCGCTGTTGGAGAATCTGCTTACTTGGGCTAAAAACCAGATGCAGGGAACAAAAGTAAATCCCGTGAACTTCGATTTGAAAGAGCTGCTTAACTCGAGAATTGGTATGCTCGAGGAACGTGCCCAACAAAAGGAAATTGCTATTGTTAATCAACTAGCGGATAATATGTTTGTACATGCCGATAGGGATATGACCGAGATCGTTATTCGTAATATTGTATCAAACTCAATAAAATTCTGCAATGCAGGCGATAAGATTAGGATTTGGAGTGTGGTAAACGATGGCGGTATAACTGTTTGTGTTGAAGATACTGGGGTTGGTATTCAACCCGATGTAATGCTAAAGCTTTTTGGCACTCAAATCAGTTCAACTCCAGGAACTCGAAATGAGAAAGGTACCGGACTGGGTTTGATTCTATGTAAGGAATTTATTACAATGAATGGCGGAGATATTTGGGCTGAAAGTCAGGTGAACAAGGGCAGTAAATTCTTCTTTACCCTCCCTGGCGCAAAATTGAGTTAAGCCATATTTAATAGCATTTTTCATTTCTTTTTCTACCAGTATTAGCACCGATTTATGGTGTGTGCTATTGACAATTATGATTATTCCAGCTATATTTAAGGGTAAATAGATTTGGTTAATAATCCATAATACAAACTTCATGAGCCTCCATTTAATTAAATATTTAACTGAAAGAAACAAACGGACCAACGATTCTATAAAAGAGCCAGGCCCTGTTGTTACAATATCGAGGGAGATGGGGTGCCCAGGAACTCAGCTTACAAGCGCACTGGTTCAGGAGTTGAATAAGCGATTTAGGCTAAAGGATGAGAATGAGTGGCATTGGCTCGCAAAAGATAAGGTTCAGAGGATTGCTGCCGAGAAGTTAGGTTTACCAGAGGAAGATATTGATTACATTTTTGAGGCAAAGCGAAAGGGAATAATGGAGGAAATCCTTCAGTCGATGTCTACCAAATACTATAAGAGCGATCGACGAATTCAGAATACTGTTAAGGGAGTAATCCGCTCCGAGGCAGCAAAAGGCCATGTTGTTATTTTAGGAAGAGGGGGCGTTGCCATAACTCGTGATATTCCTCGCTCACTTCACATTCACTTGGAGGCCCCTTTAGAGTGGCGTGTTCTTAGAGTTGAGGAAATGTACAAGTTCGATACAAAATCTGCAGAGCAGTACGTTAGGGAGATTGATAAGAAGAGAGAAGATATTCGCGTTTATTTTGGAGGTAAAAATACTGATTATACTAAGTTTGATATCACATTCAACTCTATGACATTGTCGATTCCAGAGATTGTAGATATCATAATTCATACAATGGAGGTGCGCAGCTTAATTGTATAGAATTATCATGCCAGAAAATGCTCTGCAATTATTCTTATTCCAATAGCAATTAGTATAATACCTCCCAGAATCTCCATTCTGCGGCCTAGTTTTCCTCCGATTTTTTTTCCGAAAAGCATTCCAAGCATTGCAACTAGGAATGTGACAAATCCTATAATCAGAAATGCGAAAAGCATATTTACTTCAACAATGGCTAAACTTATACCAACTGCAAGGGCATCAATGCTTGTTG
Source organism: Bacteroidales bacterium (assembly GCA_008933525.1). Lineage (GTDB taxonomy): Bacteria > Bacteroidota > Bacteroidia > Bacteroidales > Tenuifilaceae > SB25. The sequence goes on from WBUV01000416.1 coordinate 2,274, forward strand.
CAATGGCCATAGTTACCATTACCTTTGGATTAAGGGGGTTGAATTGCTTTTGTTCATCCTCTTTAAAACTTTCAATAATCATTTTTACACCAATAATGCTGAGTAAGCCAAAAGCAATCCAATGGTCGAAGGATTCAATATACGTTTTAATGGAGACTCCACCTAGCCAACCCAAAACAGGCATTAATGCTTGAAATAGACCAAATACCGACGCAACTGTAAAAGCTTCCCAGAAAACAATTTGCTTACGTGCAATGCCACTTGATATTGAGACAGCAAAAGTATCGAAGGATAATCCTATCGCCAGAATAAAGAGAGTAATAATTGTCATAGTTGAAATTTGCCGCAAATATAAAACTTAATTTCAATTTGCTCAATTGGACTCTTGTGCAGGAAGGGTTATAGTGAATGTTGTTCCTTGACCTTCGTTGCTATTAACCCTAATTGAACCTCCGTTTTTATCCACAAATCGCTTAACCAGTTTAAGACCCAATCCGGTTCCTTTCTCGCTATTTGTTCCAGAGGTACTAAACACTTTGGAATCATCAAAAATCAACTCAATTCTATCTATCGGTATTCCAACTCCAGTATCGGAAACCTGAATAGTGCAAAGTTGGTTGTTGCAATTGCAGTTTAAGGTAATTTTTCCGCTATTGGGAGTAAACTTAATAGCGTTTGATACTAGGTTTCGTATAATGGTTTTAAACATCATAGGATCAACAAATGCTTTGCATTCATTGTTTATTTCGGTTTCAATTTTGATATTTTTTGCCGATGCCATGCTGGATAGCAGTTGCACCGTTTCGGAAACAATACCCTGAATCTCTATTTGAATGGGTTTTATGGTTGCCTGTCGTTGACTGCGCCCCCATTCCAAGAGGTTCTCCAATAAATTATAGCTTTCCTTGGTAGTGTTGTGTAGTAA
>WBUV01000417.1 GCA_008933525.1 Bacteroidales bacterium
GTTGTATATATATAAGGTATGTATTTTGGATTTGCCAAAAAGGAAAGAGAGCCTGAAAAGCCTTCCTCAATTTTTGCAACCGTATGTACTTTAATATTAGGATCTCCTTCAACTGTACCGCCTAAGAATCCTGCAATAATTTGCGCTGTAAATTCCATTTTAAGAATATGTTAAATAACTGCAAAACTAAATATTTAAATCTAGATTTACCTCAACTCTTTGGGGTAACAAAAGAAATATTTTTTCACCTCGTCGGATAATGCTTTAGCATTGAGCATATCCGATGCTTCGGCAATGTCGGAAAGCAGGCCGTTGTTGTAAAGAATTTTAATGGATTCATCGCCGGGCTGATAGGCATGTATGCTGATAGAATCAGAGAATACAAAGTAGTTGGAATGCTCCGCAATTTCGGGGAGGAGCGATTTGAATTTGTCGTCGTATATTTTGATTTGCTCGTGGTCGAAAGGTGTATTCTTAAGTGATATGCTTAATAGTTTCCGGTTAGTAACCATATGGGCCAGCCTCGACAAAGTCTCGTCGGGATGATTAATCCACAGTTTAGCGGCAATCATTATATCGGAATCGTCGAGCTGTGAGAAATATTTTAAAGTGTCGTTGGGATTTTCAGGTGAATGACTTGTAAATTGTTCGATTGAAATGTCGTTGTAAAGGAAGTAGTTTAACGAAGGGGTCGATGAAACATCCACTTTGTTTTTTGCAAGTTCCTTGGCTCTTTTGAGCATTTTTATGAGAGTTTGTTCCGCAGCAACAACTGTTTTATGAAGGTAAACCTGCCAGTACATCAACCTACGAGCAATAAGGAATTTTTCGATGGAGTAAATTCCCTTCGCTTCAACCACGAGGTTATCGTCAACAACCTGGAGCATTTTTATAATTCTATCGGACCCGATGGCTCCTTCGGTAACTCCCGAAAAGAAACTATCACGCTTAATGTAGTCCATTCTGTCCATGTCGAGTTGACCAGAAATTAATTGGTGAAGGAATTTTTTGGGATAATTATCATCGAATATTTTAATTGCTAAAGCGAGTCGATCGGATAATTCTTTGTTAAGCTGTTGCATAAAGCATTTGCTCAACACTTCGTGACTAACACCGTTCACAATACTGTACTCAAGTGCATGAGAAAATGGTCCATGTCCAACATCGTGTAGCAAAATGGCAGCGCAAGCAGCTTCCGCTTCTTCGTTGGTGATCACCAAGCCCTTGGTTCTGAGAGTGTCAATGGCCATATCGAGTAAGTGCATTGCCCCAAGTGCGTGTTGCAAACGGCTGTGTGTTGCCCCTGGGTATACAAGGTAGGTTAACCCCAGCTGTTTAATGTTGCGAAGTCGTTGAAAAAAAGGATGCTCTATTAAATCGAAAATTAAAGGATAGTTTATGTTAATAAACCCATGAACGGGGTCGTTTACAATTTTTTTCTTATTTGTGCTAATCATAGAATTTTTTTCTTGATTTTTCCGAGATATAGTTGCAAATCTATACAATTTTGATGAATGTATTAAAATACGAATTTTTGAGATTAAATACCCGGTTCAATATTCGCATTTGAAAGATTAAACAATAAGTTATTTTTTTTGATTAATAACTAAAAAAGTTGCGAAATTGTGCCCCAAACAATAAATTTGAGGTCTAAATAAAAACCTATGGTATTCCTTTATAACCTGGGAATTCGAGCATATCTTTTTTTGGTGCATATTGTATCGCCATTTAATAAAAAAGCAAAGCTTTGGATTGATGGACGAAGAAAATGGCAAGATAGGGTTCGCGCAACAGTTAATTCAGACGATCAAACTGTTTGGGTACATTGCTCTTCTTTAGGAGAGTTTGAACAGGGTCGTCCTGTTATTGAGTCAATAAAACAATCGTTCCCTGACTTAAAGATTGTTCTCACTTTTTTTTCACCATCGGGTTACGAGGTTCGAAAGAATTATTCAGGAGCTGACTATATTTTTTATCTGCCAATTGATACAAAGCGAAATGCCAGAGAGTTTGTTCAATTGATTAAGCCCAAGTTGGTAATCTTTGTTAAGTACGAATTTTGGTACTTTTACCTTTCGGAGTTACGAAGCAGGAATATACCAACCTACATAATTTCAGCAAACTTTAGGGCAAATCAAGTTTTTTTCAAATCGTACGGTAATTGGTATAGACAGTTTCTGCGAAAATTCGACCACCTCTTTGTTCAGAATCAGAACTCGTTAGACTTACTTAGTTCCATAGGGATAAATAATGTTACTGTGGCTGGCGATACTCGTTTCGATCGGGTAGCAAAGGTGGCTTCTGAAGCAAAGGAGTTTCCTTTTGTTGAGCAGTTCTGCGGATCGGATAAAATAGTTATTGCCGGAAGCACATGGCCAAAAGATGAGGAGGTTTTGGCAGAATTCTTCAAGATCAATCGCAATGGAGTAAAACTTATTATTGCACCGCATGAGATTGATAAACACCACATAGAGAGTATTCAACACACCTTTCCTGTAGAATCAATTCTATATTCGGAGCGTGATAAAAAAGCTACAAGCGATGCTAGAATTCTAATAATTGATTGCATAGGAATGCTATCATCATTATACCGCTATGGACACATTGCATACATTGGCGGCGGATTTGGCGTTGGAATACATAATACACTCGAGGCAGCAACATTTGGTATTCCTGTAATATTCGGTCCGAATTACCATAAATTCCAAGAGGCCAAAGATTTAATAAGTTTCAAAGCCGGATTTTCTATAAATACGCCCGTCGAGCTTGTAGATTTACTAAATTCATTTCTCAACGACGAACAATTGCGAATTAATGCTGGAAATGAATCGAAAAAGTTCGTACTTTCGGGGGTGGGTGCAACTAGTATTATTCTAAATTCTATTTCACCCAAATTGCACTAAATACTTATTTCAAACGATTGCGATGGTTTAGCTTAAGGTTAACATAGCATTCGTGAAGAGTGTTAATTTATATTATATTTTTGAGGTGTATTAAAATTTCGATTCAGGGCATTTTTGGAAAATAAAGATATGTTTAATCAAATATAACAATAGGCTCTAGTGTTATAAAAATGAAATTTTTATGGTAACTGTTAACTAACTCTATACAATTGTCACAAATCTAAAACCAACAACTATGAAGAAAAATCTGAAAAGTTTTTTATTAGTTCTAATTCTTTCCATAGGATAC
>WBUV01000418.1 GCA_008933525.1 Bacteroidales bacterium
ATAGGGCCTTTCAACAAGATTGATGGTACACTGATAACTCCCATTACTGTTGGGAATATAATTAATGCTGCTATTTTCTATTCAATTACACTTTTACTAATTCCTAGATATGCAAATAGAAACCAATTAAGGCAGTTCATTATAGGCTTTTTACTTTTATTTGCTGGTTTTACAATGCTCGAATCAATTATTGATTTTTTCTTAATGGTCTCGTTATACTCTGACACTCCCGAACCATTCTTCAGTGTCCTGATAACAAATGCAGTAGTACATCTTTTATATGCATCGCTGGCGTTGGGTTATGGGTTTACCCGGAGGTGGGTGGTGAGTGAAAATAAAAAACAGGAGCTTGTCCGCGAAAAACTAACTGCAGAGCTAAACTTTCTCAAAACCCAGATAAATCCGCACTTCCTGTTCAATGTGCTCAACATGGCCTACTCAAGCGCCAGCCGCAAGGGCGACGACCAAACCGCCGATATCATTGAAAAACTCTCGGTACTAATGCGCTACATGATATACGATAGTAATGTTGATAAGATTGAGGTGGAGAAGGAAATTGACTTTATTCGAAATTACATCAACCTACAGAAGATGCGCTTTTCGAGCGATTTGCCAGTTAAAGTAATATTCACTGTTGATGGGCATTACACAGGCTATCGCATTGCACCGCTAATCCTCATACCGTTTATAGAGAATGCTTTTAAGTATGGTGTTAAGCTCGAGCAAAAATCGGAGATACTATTAACTATGAGTTTTCTGAATGGAGAGATGGAGTTTACAGCTCGCAACCCAATATTCAGAAATGGACTGCCAGTTGACATTAAAAACTCTGGTATTGGTATAAAAAACACCAAGAAAAGGTTAAATATTCTTTACTCTGCAAAGCATAATCTTGTCATTAACGATAATGGTGAGGAATTTATGGTTAAATTGCTGCTGAATCTTGAATAGTTTGACTATGAGATGTGTGGTAATAGATGATGAGCCTTTTGCGCTCGACCTTATTAAGGATTACATTCAGCGCACCCCATTCCTTGAGTTATCCCAGTTCTTTAGCAATCCGTTTAAAGCGCTTGATTATCTCAATCGGGAAAAGGTAGATGTGATTTTTCTTGATATCAACATGCCAGAACTATCAGGTATTCAGATAATCAAAGCGTTACAATCGCCTCCCATGGTAGTGTTCACCACTGCTTATCCCGAGTTTGCTGCCGAAAGTTACGAGTACAACGCCATTGATTACCTCGTTAAACCCATTAAATACGAGCGATTTCTCAAGGCCGTAAGCAAAGCGTCAGGTCTGATTAGCTCCGCAGTACAGAATCGTCAAAATGATACTCCAACAGTCCCTAGGGAATCAAAAGAGCCTCTATTTATCAAAAGCGGAAATCAACTGGTTAAGGTATGGCCCAGTGAGATTTTGTTCGTTGAGGCAGCAGGAAACTACATGCGTTTTCATACCCGCGAGCGCAAGGTGATGTCGCTACTTACTATGAAGGATGTGTTAGGTATACTTTCCAAAGATGAGTTTATTCGTATTCATAAGTCGTACATTATATCATTAAAGCATCTCGAGGCAATTGAGCGTCACGATGTGGTGGTGGGGGGTGAGCAAATACCTGTTGGAATAACATATCGAGAGCAATTTTTATCTAGAGTTAATAGGTAGTTAAAATAGAATTCACGATTCAGTAAGAGGTATCCGCGCCCCACTCGGCGGAGGCTATGGGCCTCAGGAGAACTTATCCCTTCGGGCTGTACATAGTAAATATTGCTAATTGCGTGTTTTCCAACTTATGTCAAAGTTAATCACATCAATGCTTTAACTTAAATCTTGTTGAAGTGTTCAGGCCATATTAAACATTAGGCTTAGGCTCATATAAATCCAAACAAGTTCTGCCATAGTCATATTTATTCTTTCAGGTTAAACTTAAAAAATGAATTAAAATAACATAGGCACAGCTTGCTTTTGATATTATGACGGCGTTAGAATTGAAGCCGAACTGTTGCTCTTTCTCCCACCGCATTCTTTTTTCCAGTAATTAACTATGATTGGCCTAGGCAACAGAAAAGACTTATTTGCTGGAGCGTTCGGATGAATTCTTTGAATATTACTCTATATTGTTAATGGTTTATTTTTCAGCAAATCATTTGCTTTTGCTTAACTCTTTTATACTTTTATACATCTCTAGTAGTTGTATTATATTGGTTTTTATTTATAAAATATTTCTATGCTTGATTTTACCACTTAGATAAGTAAATTAAGCGTAAGTATGGAAAAAACCAGCCGAGAGTCAACAACGCAAAATATTAGATAAAATATAGTATGGGAAACAAAGAAATTATCGAGAAAATATTTAAAAGTTCAACTAGTTCTAAGCAAATTCATGAAGCGGCTTTATTGGTAGAGAACAGTAGTGGTGATTTTTCTGTCAACTTTGAGTACGGTGGAAAAACTATTGATACGCCTATTAATTCAGCAAGCGTTGGAAAACTTTTTACAACTACCTGCATATTAATGTTGCAGGAACAAAAAAAACTATCATTAGACAACCTGGTGGTTGATTATTTTGATAAAAATACTTTTAACGGTTTACACAAACTTAAAGGAGTGGATTATTCACACAAACTTACTCTTTATGATTTGTTATTTCAAACAAGCGGCATTCCAGACTACGAAGCGGAAGGAGGTATTATAAAACGAGCAATTAGAGAAGACTTTAATATAAGCACATTGGAATTAATAGAAATTACAAAGACCTTAAAACCACACTTTGCCCCGCTTAGAAAAAGAGCTTTTTATTCAGACCTCAATTTTCAACTACTTGGCGAAGTAATCGAAAAAATAGCACAAATTCCATTAGAGGAAGTTTTCCGAAATTATATTTTTGAACCCTTAGGCTTAACGAAGACATATGTGCCCGTAGAGGAAGACTTCGTTCCGAGCGTTTTTTATAAAAACAAATCTTTATACCGTCCAAAGTTGATTATGAGTTTACGTGGAGGCGGCAATACAATCTCAACATCACGAGAATTGATGATGTTTTTAAAAGCCTTTTTTAATGGATACTTTTTCCCGAAAACCATTTTTGAAAAGTTGTCATATTACAGAAAATTGCAAATATCAATGTTACCAATACATTACGGTGGTGGATATATGCAAATACCACTAAATACAATAATGACAC
>WBUV01000004.1 GCA_008933525.1 Bacteroidales bacterium
CACCGGCATCAATCATACTAATTAGTTTTTGAGAAGGAGAATTCTCCCACCTACCGCTTAGTTGGTTAGGCAAATGGTACTCGGCCATTCTATTTTTATCGCTGGCTGTGAAAGGAACGTAAAAAATAATTTCTCTACTTGGTTCGGCGCTATTTGCAAAAAGCTCGTTCAAGTTATCTTCTAACTCCGAATTCATTGATAGAACTTCGTTGCTATAGTACAAAGCATTGGAATAATTTTCCAAAGTTAAGTGTACGCTTGCAAGCATAGCTTTTGATGACTTAACGGTTGCTTTATGTGGTAACACATTTGTGATATTTTGCTCGGCAAATTCTAAGTCGAGGATAATTTGATTGTAAACATCCTGAACCGAACTGCGTGGTAGAAAGTTGCTAGAGTTGGTATTCAGTGTTGGAAGAAGTTTGAGTGGCACACCTCCGTATAGTCGAACAAGATTGAAGTAATGCAAGGCTCTAAGAAACCGGAGTTGCCCTTGGTAATCGTTCATTTTTTCGGCAGAGAGAAAGGTTACGCCTTCCAGTTTGTAAAGCATGTAGTTAACTCTATTTATGGCTGTATAAATTTCGCGCCAAATACCTTCAACTAAAATATTGTCGGAAAGGAGCGCATTCTCATCAACGCTATAGTATTCAATTTTTGTTCCGGTTGCAATACTATTATCGGAAGCAATGTCGCCAACAATTATGAGGTTTCGGCCATAGTAATGCTGCTGCTGAAGGCCGTCGTAGCAGCCAATCAATGCAGCATAAATATTCTCCTCGGTGCTGAAAGCTTCGTCGGCATCAATCTGCATTTTTGGCTTGAGGTTCAAACCATTCTCACACGATACTAGTGCCACGAACAATATAACTAGAACTTTACGCATGCTCCAAGTATTAAACTTTTAGGTTGAGGGTTGGTAAAAAAATCGGTGCCAAGGACAACCGGATTTGATCCGTTATAATTAACCTCAGGGTCCATTCCTGAGTATTTTGTCCAAGTAACCAGGTTTTTCCCAGCCAAGTATATTTGAACGGATTTAATGCGATATTTTTGCAACCAACTCTCGTTGAGGTTGTAGCTTATTTTTAAACTCTTCAATCGCACAAACGAGCCATCCTCCACAAACCTTGATGATACCCGTTTATTGTAGGTTGATGCCTTAGGAATATCGGTAATATCGCCAGGCTGTTGCCAACGCCGAAGCACATCGCTTGTTTGATTTCCGGTCGATAAGGTCTCGGTATACATTCTTGTGGCGTTGAATATATCGTTGCCGTAAGAGAAAAAGAATAGAAAGCTCACACTTAACGATTTGTATGTAAATGTATTACCTAGTCCGCCGAAAAACAATGGGTAAGGATTGCCTAACTTGGTTTTATCCAAATCAGTTATCTTATCATCCTTATAAACATCTTCGTAAATAAGCATTCCATCAGCCAGATTAACACCCAACGACTTAAATCTGTAGAAGAACGAAACCGGTTCTCCCTCCTCAATGCTACTACTTGCTCGTCCAATATTCCGTATAGGTTGATTCTGGTAAAGTTCCAAAACTTTATTTTTGTTTGCTGTTAGGCTCAAGCTGAAATTCCATCCAAAAACTCCTTCCAGAATATTTGCCGAAACTTCGGCCTCAAATCCTTGGTTTTGTAAACGGCCAATATTCGATATCACATACTCAAAACCTGTTGAGGTAGGCAATGGCTTTTCGAAAAGTAAATCCTTGGTATTTTTGATGTAGTACTCTGCATTTACTATAATCCTGTTGAATAGTTCAAAGTTGATACCGGCATTGAATTGTGCGGTTGATTCCCATTTCAGATTTGGATTCGATATTTGCATTGGGCTAATGCCTGCTTCGCCATTGTAATTATCGCCTGCTCGGAAAAGATTAAGCGATCGGAAATCGTTAATCTGATCGTTACCTGTAATTCCGTAGCTGGCTAAAACCTTGAACTTCGAAAAAGTTCTTGTCAACTTAAAGAATGGCTCTTTGGATAAATACCACAATGCAGAAACCGAAGGGAAGTAACCAAACCTATTGTTTTCGCCAAATTTTGAAGAACCATCGGCACGTAGGTTAAAGGTGAAAATGTACTTATCGTCGTAGTTGTACTTTGTTCTTGTAAAAAATGAGTTTGAAGCAGCATCGAGTTCGCTTGAGTATGCTGCTATTGGTGTTGCTGCATCCTGCAGGTATTCAAAGCTATTCCCTGGAAAATTTTGCGCACGCAAGTAGGTTCCATGCCTATTATACCTATCTAGGCTTATACCCGCTAGTAACGACAACTTGTGGTTCGTTTTGATGAATTCGTAGTCGATGTATGACGAGTTGTATATATACGATGTTTTGTTTGTTGCTTCAATCCCAAGTCCGTTGTACTTTGCCCCTTGTCGGGTTCCTTTGGGGGCAAATGTTTGCTCGCCTAAATTGTAGTAATCAATTCCTGTTTGTGATTTAAGGAAAAGTTTGTTCGATAACCTGTAGGAGAGCGTTGTGTAAAACATATTACGGTAAGTTAACGCAAGGTTTTTTTCCTCCTCGGCTATTGAAACAGGATTTGCGTAAGGCCCATCATTATTAAATCGACCATTTGAATTGTAAACAGGGTATATTGGAGGCATTGATATAGCGTTGGGCAACGGACCGTTAATGGATTGATCCCCTTCAATTCTGTTGTTAATGGAGTAAGAGAAGTTATAGCCACTTTCAAGATTAAATCGATCGTTGATTTTATAGTCGAAATTCAGCCTGAAGCTGTAACGGCTATAATCGCTTCCAATAACAATACCCTCCTGGTTTAAGATATTTGCCCCGATGTAATACTTAGCTTTTTCGTTTCCGCCACCAAGCGATAAATAAAGGCTGTAGGTTGGTGCTATTCTGAAAACCTTTCGCTGCCAGTCGGTATCTATTTTATTTGTGTCAAGTTGCTCCTGAGAGTAAACAGCGGGTTTGCCTGTGGCTATTGCCTCCTCATTTACCAACGTCATCCACTGTTTTGCGTTTAGCATGTCCAACATTCCTGTAGTCTCTTGCAGTCCAGAATAGGAGTCGAGTTGAATATAGCTTTCGCCACTTTTCCCTCTTTTGGTGTTGATAAGAATAACACCGTTGGAAGCTCTCGCTCCGTAAAGCGAACTGGCTGCAGCATCCTTAAGAATGCTAATGGATTCAACATCGTTGATGCTCAAATCGGTTATCGCATCAATGGTTTGCCCGCTGAAATCGAGCTGCGAGTAGTTTCCAACAATAACGGGTATTCCATCAATAATGTAAAGAGGCGTATTGCCTGCCGAAATGGAGCTAATCCCCCTAATGTTTACTTTTACTGAAGCAGCCGGAGTTCCTGAATTATTCTGAATGAAAACTCCTGAAAGGTTCGATTGCAATGAACTATTTAGCGATTCCTGATTTAGCTGGCTAAAAGAGTGAGGGCTCAAGGCCGAAACGGAGCCAGTGAGCAAATCCTTGTTCTCGTTACCAAAAGCAACAACCACAATCTCCTCAAGTGCATTTATGCTTTCCTTCAACTTAATTCGAATTACCGTGTCGGATAAAACCGAGAAATACTGTTGCTTATATCCTATATACGAAAATTGGATTTGATTCTGGTTTTCGGGAACTACTAACGTAAAATTTCCTGACGAGTCGGTTACTGTTCCTTTTTTTAGTTCTGGTATCAGAATATTTACCCCCTGTAAAGGTTGTCTATCCTTAAAATCTACAACCACCCCTTTAACCATGAACTCCCGTATAGGCAGAGGTTTTATAACTATTGTTGTACCAACAATTTCGAAGCTAAACTTAAAGTTTTTTGACAGCAGTTCAACTATACCCTCAATGGTAAATTTATCGCAAACTAACGATGATGTTAAATCAACATTTATTTCTGAATCGCTATAGGCAAATTTATAATTTGTAACCTGCGTTATCTCCTTTAAAATGAAACGTAGACTCTGGTTTTGGATATTTATTGAATAGGTAGTTTTTTCCTGAGCCCACAGATTGTAACCTATAAGCACGAAATGCAAAACAAAAAAAACAAATATCCCAAACTTCCTTAGCATTATAAACTCTCAAAAACTGTAAGTTAATGCTGGAAATTTAGCTAAAAAATTTTGAATTTAACTGATAAGTGGGCGTTTGATGGTTTATTAATTTAACTTTTGTAACTCTTCAACAAACTAAAAGTAGTACAACGAAACCACCAGCAAAACCATCGATGCTAAAAAGAAAATGGCAAGAAGCTTTACGAACCATTTAATCCAGGTTTGGTAAGGAATATTGGCAATAGCCAAAACGCCCATTGTTACACCGCTGGTTGGTACAATCATACTCATTATACCATCGCCAAGCTGAAAGGCCATAATGGCGGTTTGTCGGCCAATACCTAGCAAATCGCTCAATGGCGCAACAATTGGAACGGTAAGCGCCGCCTGTCCTGACCCCGAAGGAACTAGAAACGTAAAGCACGATTGAAAAAAGAAGATAAATTGGATTGATACTTCGGCAGGCAAATCCTTTCCCCAGCTCGATACGGCATAAAGTATGCTATCAATTATTTTCCCATCGGTTGCAATTACAAGTAATCCGCGCGATAAACCAATAATTATCCCTGCAGTAATCATATCCTTTGCTCCGGAAATGAACGAGTCGATTGTTTCCTTCATCGATAGCCTGTAAATGGCGGCAGAAACAATTCCAAGAGCTAGGAATAACGCTGATATCTCGTTTATATACCACTTCCATTTGTTGGCACCAATAACAAGCATTGCCAACGCAATAAATAGAAATATTACAATAAACCTGCGTTTCCAGTTAAACACCATTTGATCGGCATTCTGCATGGACTGTAAATCTCTACTTCTATCCAAATCGTATACTGGACTCAACTTTGGGTTTTTCTCAATTTTTCGGGCATAGTACATTACGTAAGCAATGGCTATTGCAGTAAGAATTAACCAGGTGATAATTCTAAAATCCCAACCGCTAAACATTGGTAAATCGGCAATACCCTGCGCCACCCCAACATTAAACGGATTTGTTATTGCAGCAGCAAATCCAACTCCTGCAGCCATTAAAGACATACAGATTCCCACAATGGAGTCGTATCCCATTGCTATGGCAAGGGGAATTGTTATCATAATAAAAACAATTGTGGATTCGCTCATTCCAAAGGTTGCTCCAGCAAGCGAGAAGAAAATCATTATCACCGGAATAACAAACTTTTTGTACTTTGGCTTGCGTACGCTTAAATCAAGAATGCTGGAAAGGCCAGAGCTTATTGCACCTGTTTTATTAATCATTCCAAATGCACCGCCAACCAGTAAGCAGAAACCAATTATTTGTGCGGCTGAAACAAACCCCTTAATTGGGGCAGTAAGCATAGCCCACAATCCCTGTGGATTATTCGCAATTTCGGTATAGGTGTTTGGCACAACTACCATTCGTCCATTAAATTCCTGTCGCTGGTACTCGCCTGCCTGTATAACCCAAGTCATTGCTATAAACACAACCATAATGAACATTATGATTGTAATGGTATGTGGAAAGTTCTTAATTTTCATAATCGACAAATTCTCTATTTCTTATTAATGATGCAAACCTTAGCCGTGTAGGACTCTCTGCTTTGAACATCGGTAACTTTTATCAGGTAATACCCGTTTGTGAAATTGTCTAACTCTACTGTTGTGTTGTAGGTGAAAGGCCGGCTTAAAACAAGTCTTCCAGTTAAATCAATCATCTGGAAGTTATACAACCGCTCTTTTCCTTGTATATTGATAAACTCCGATGCTGGATTGGGAAATATTTTTACATCAATTCCAGTAGTTTTAATTGGAACAGAAACAGGAACATTATTTCCCACAACAACTGTATCGGCCTCGCCCAAAAATCTTAAATACATTTGCTCAAAGCCAGCAATATTTCTCGATGTAGCATAGGGACCCTGATTAACCATACCAGATTTTGTACCCGTATTTTTAAGGAATATTAGCGGAAAACTTCCCGATAAATTTTTGAAGTACGCTTTACCATTTGAACCATAACCGTACTCAGCAAAGGTGTTTCCTGTGATGTAAAGACCGTACTTTAGGGAGTCTTTCATCATTGCGTAAGGCAGCCCGGTTACTGTATTTTCGTATGTTTCGGCGCTGATAAAGGTGTTGGGCATGATTGACGTTGTTTTTAACAATTCCAAACCCGATAAGAACTCTAATTCGCCTCTGTACGAAGCATAACCAGCACCTGTATACTTGTTAATAACTGTTTTACCTGCAAACCTAGCATTGTCGCCCACGAAGAATGAAACCATATCGTTACTTAGTAGCCGTTGTTTTAGCAATGCGCCGTTACCTGATGCTTTAGTAAAGTTTATAAAATCGGTATATCCGTTTGATACTATCACAAACTTTTTAGCGGCGCTAATTTTTGTTTGGTATGTTTGGTCGTTGGAGTAGGTGGTAAGAGCTTTAATAATTTCAACGTTGGTTGCGCCTTTCGATTGTAAGTTTGTTTTAACATCGTTTGCCCGCGTAAGGTCGTTCCCGGTAACAATTACAATTGGGTCCGATGCTGCTCCAACCTGACTAACAATGTACGAATATGCATTATCCGAAGGATAATCTGTCCCACAAATAAACACCCTGTACTTTCCATTCTCTTCCGCTACTTTGGGTTGAATGTTTCTGTTAAGACCTGTTATTGCAAGTGTGTTGATGTTGAATGTGCATCCGTGGATTGCCTGTGTAAACTGAATGTATTTCGATTTAAGTATCGAAACATTAATATCGAAAGGCGATGTTGTTTCGGTGGTTTTGTAGAAACCTACAGCACCAGTGCCATAAACCACTGCGTTTCCATTGGGTTCAATGCAAAGTGCTGTATGGTCGTCAATTCCTACACCCACAGCATTTAGGGTTTTGCTTTTATACCAGGTTGCCATAAAGCTCGGAATGCGTCCAAATCGGCCACGTTCGGCTACGTGAGTATCAAAAATAAAATTTCCGCCAATTGTGGTCAAAAAATCGTTGACCAAGGTTATTTGTGTTGAGTATGCGCTCATCAGCGCGGTAGCAGGATCAATTGAGGCTACCTGCGCAGTATAAACAACAGGGGAGAGAATCATACTCCCAGCCGATGTTCCGGATAGAACACCCCCATTATTGTAGATATGCTGCAAGGCCTGCTGAACTTTTGTATCCTTGTAGTATTGGTAGTATTTACCTTGGTCGCCACCCTTTATGAAAACTCCATTGTATGTGATAAGCGAGTCGTATAACGCCTGTTGATTCGCTGTAGTTTTATCGGGTATATAAAAGTTTTTAGCGTAAACAGCTCCAAAACTTTTGAAATAGTTGGGTATCCAATCGGTTTCACCGCTATTGTATGATATTACTGCAATTCTTTTGTTACTAGCCTTGGATACCACCCAGCTATACGGGGCGTCACTCCAGCCACCAGCGCTTTCGCCTGCACCCCCTGCAAGCATCAGGTACCCTTGAGCATTTGATAATAATGAGGAAATAGCTATTGAAACGGTAAGTATAATTTGTCGCATAATGATTAAATTAAGTACCTAATCAGAATACGTTTGTAATTAGTGTATCCCTTAATCTGATTAAAGTATTACAAATTAAAAGTATCGCCCGGGAGGTAAACGCTCATGGTTAAATCCTTTGCACCAAGAAGTCCGTTAACTATTTTGGTTTCCGCAGTTGGATGTTTAATTACAATAACCTGACCTTCGCCAATTACCTCTGCGCAATTTTGACTGATAATCAAAGCTGCAGATTCGTCTATGCCAATACAGGTATTTTGAGGGTTTTCCAGACAAACAGATATCAGCCTGTTGAGTTTGCGTTTTTTAATAAAATCTTCGTCAATTATCACTTTGTCTATAAATCCCAAACCCTCCGATATTTCCACGTTGTTTGCTTCGATTGTTGAAAAGAATGTAGATTGCTCTTTGTGCTTAATCTCCTTACCCGTGATAATTGTTTTACTTACAATTGACGCACTGCTATTTGCACCTGCTATTGATGCCCCATTTTTGTATGCAAAATATAAAGCATCCTTAACCGGAACACCCTGAATTGAATTTAGAAAAGCAGACTGTTCTCCACCACACACAATTATGAGCGAAGCGTTACGAATTAACTCTAAATCGTTCTCGCTTGCGGAATGTTTAAGCAAATTGAGTGTGCGGAAATTTTCAATACCTCTGCGCTTAAAGTTATTCTGGTAGTCATTAATAGAACAGTCTTCGTTAATCCGATTGTGTGATAGCATAAGTACATAACCCGATTTATCGAGGCCTGCCTCTTTAATTAATCTATCAATTAGAACTGTAGAGTTAATCTCTCCGCCAATTATGAATAGCTTGCCGCTTTTTGGTTGAGGAATTGGCATCTTTTCTTCCAGATTCCTGTTGCACATTAATGTAGCCAGAAGAACTGTCAGAAAAACTATATACTGAAAATACTTATTTATTCGCATGGTATGTTTTTTTATAATACAATGCTTCCATGCAAAACCCTTAATTCACAACTTGGGCATAATTTATTTTTCTGTTTTTCAGTTCAATATGGCTGACCAAAAAATTTTTCGAATTGCAATTAAAAAAAACGCGAAAAATCGGGTAACAACAAGCAGCCAATTCCTATTAAGCAAATAACGGGAAGATTCTATTTCGCCTTTCCTGAAATCAATTTACATAAAAAAAACCTGTATGGCCTTAAATATAAGACTCATATTAACCCTTTTTGTTGCAAATAACCGTGCAATAAATATTACTTCAACCCTTTAAATTTTGATTTTATGGATAATGATTTTTTAAGAATTCAGGACGATGTATGTACAGACATGGCTCACGGGTTAGCCAACAACGAATCAGAGAAAAAAGCAATAGACTCCATTCTGTTGGATAATCCAATGAGGATTACCCCTTACCTAAAAAAACTTATTGTCAAATACGACAGCATTCGTAAACAATTTCTTCCATCACCTCTTGAAGCTGAAACTCATGGAACTGCAACTCCCTTTGAAGAGGGCAAAAAAACCTCACCTATTTACGGTTTAGAGCGGTTATATAGGGATAGAGTTCTTCTCACACCTCATTTCGATTGTCCTGCATACTGTCGTTTTTGCTATAAGAAAAGCAGGGTGATGCGTAACCGCAAGAGTATGACCTTGGCGGATATCGATTTGGCCGTTGCAGAGGTTGGGAAAATGCAGGATGTACGGGGTGCACTTATAACTGGAGGTGATCCATTTATGGATAAAAACAAGCTATTCTACCTTTTAGATAAACTAATGACCTTAGAAAATATAAAAGAGATTCGCATTGGCACTCGAATGCTTTTGAACAGTCCCCATGTATTTACCGATGAACTTTGCGATAAACTTGCCAGTTACATTCGCCCCAACTTCAACGATGCATCAAAAAGTAAATATTTGGCAATAAACGTACACTTTAACCACCCCGATGAGTTACAGCCCGAAGTTCTGGAGGCTTGTCATAAGCTAACATCAAGAGGTATCACACTCCGAAATCAAACTGTGCTTTTAAAAGGAATTAATGATGATACGAAAACAATGAAACATCTATTTCACCTACTGCTAAGGAATAATATCATTGTTTACTATATGAACCATTGTATGCCTGTTGCTGGAAGCGACCATTTAAGAACAACCGTTCAGAAAGGATTGGATATTTACAAGGATTTATGCACCGAGTCGTCGTGTTCAATTCCTCACTACGTTTATGCTCCATCGGGAGGTAAAGTTCATGTTGGC
Organism: Bacteroidales bacterium; assembly: GCA_008933525.1. GTDB lineage: Bacteria > Bacteroidota > Bacteroidia > Bacteroidales > Tenuifilaceae > SB25. The sequence continues at coordinate 9,803 of WBUV01000004.1, forward strand.
CCCGATACCACTTTTGATTACTCCAACGAGAATGGATTAAACCTTGTAAAGGTCAAACTTCTTTACAAAGCTGCAGAGTTTCGGGCAATTGCAAAAAAGGAACTTCCTCCACGTCATTCTGAAACTGAAGATGGATTTATTGAGGGATACTACATTGACGGAACCGATAACTAGTTAGCCCTAAAACAATGGCCAAAGGACTTGATTTTTATATTGCGCTACAAGGATGCTACAAACCAGCAGAGTACATTCAATTAGGTAAAATAATTGAATCGAATGGATTTGATAGAATTTATGTTTACGACGATTTGATGTTTTATCCATCGTTTCCAATCCTTAGCCTTATTGCGGAGCATACAAATAGAATTGAACTTGGCCCTTGCTTGGTGAATGGATTTTATAGGCATCCAGCGCTTATCGCATCGAATGCAGCATTTCTGGATGCAGTAAGCAAAGGTCGTTCAATTCTAGGCCTAGGACGTGGTGCATTCTTCGATTTTTTGAATTTAAAAGATAAGGAGAAGTTTACCCGTAAAGGTTTCGAGGAAACCCATCAATTGGTAAGTCATCTGTTTCAGCAAAAGCAGGAAGAGTTTAGGGGAAAAATATTCAAAACCACCGCGAAGGCAGTTTTGAGAGTTCCTACTCCTTCAAATCCCTATTTTGTTACTGCAACTTGGAATACCAAAATGGCATATTTGGGGGGGAAATACTCCAACGAGGTTCAACTGGCTGAGGTTTTTACAGAAACGCACCTCGACGAAATGCTAAAATCGTTCCAAAAAGGTTGCTCTGAGTCCAAGCATAATGGAGCGAAGCACCTTTCGATAGGAGGAATGATTTGTGTTTCCGACGATTCGGCAAAAGCTATAGAAAAAGCTAAGAGAACACTGGCAGTATATATTCCTTATCTGAAAACCATTCTGAAACAACATAAGGTTGATGTAAAATCAAAATTGATAAGGGAGATTGATTATGAATCGAAGCGAGGAAATTACTTTGAGGCGAGTGCTCTGATTCCTGATGATTTTGTGTCGATTTTAACGCTATCGGGTACGCCCGATGATGTTGCAAAAAGACTTAAAAGGTTAATCAACGGAAAACCTATTAAAGGGATTATGTTTTCACCTCCCTACAGCACGTTCGATTCTATGGATGAGAACATAATGTATTTATCGCAAAATCTATTACCTAAACTTCAATAAACATAATGTTTAACTTAAAAACAATTAATTATGAGCGAGAACAAAACAACAAATGCTGTTTACGATTCAAGAACCAATGCTGCTATTGGAACTTTTGTGGGTTTTTTAACTCCAGAGGAGTTTAAAACAGTGGCCAATCAATTGCTTAGCATTTTGGAAACAAAACGTTTAAAGAAACAACTAAATGATATTAAGCAAATGAAAGTTTTGAAGCCAGAAGTTCAGGAGTGGCTAAATACCGATTGGTTTCCAAGAGCACAAAAAATTGGATTAAAATACTTTGCATTCGTAGTTCCCGATGATATTTTCGGAAAAATGAGTATGGATGGAGCAAACAAAAATGCTCAGAATGCTTTTGGAATTGAAATACAGTACTTCAACAACGTTGATGCTGCAAAGAACTGGTTGATTAGTAAAAACTAGTAAGTTTAATTTTTAGAGTTAGAATAGCGTAGTGTAAAGCTACGCTATTTTTATTTTATCAGGTTTAAAAGTAGAAAAATAATTATTGATAGATTCAAATCCTCAACCATAAACTTGCGAATATCTTTCAAGGCCAACCTGATGTGAGTTTCAATTGTTTTTTCGGAAATGTTAAGTTGTTGCGATATCTCTTTATGGCTAAGGCCATCCTTGCGGCTAAGTTCAAATACTTTTTTCCGCTGTGCAGGTAAATCGTCAATTATTTTATCAACGTGGCCTTGCAAATCCTTAAGTACGATATCGTGCTCGAGTTTCGAATGGGTAAAGTCGATGTGATGACCAAGGTGTTCTAAGTACGCTTTTTCGTTAACCTTTTTGCGGTGAAGATTGAAAATTGTATTACGGGCTATTGTAAAAAGATATGCACTTATGGAATAGTCTGGATCGAGTCTATTGCGAGTTTCCCATACTTTCACAAAAACCTCCTGGGTAATATTTTCGGCATCTTCCTTGGAACGTAAAAACTTGAGGGCAAAGTAGTAGAGCTTCTCCGAGTAAATATCGTAGAGTTCAGCAAATGCCTTTTGGTCGCCGTCAATAATTCGGCTTACAATTCTTTGTTCAATATGTTTACCCTCTGTGGCCAAATTTTAGTATTCGTAGGTTCCTTTTACCAGTAGTTTTTTATTGCTTAGCATAACTCTACCCCGAGAAATTACCTCGGTTATTGTAAAGTTCCTTTCAATTAGTACAATATCTGCGTCGGCTCCAACCCTAATATTTCCCTTATTTCGCAGTTTTAATATTTTGGCGACATTGGATGTGACGGTTTTCAAGGCCACTTCCAATGGGAGTTTATCAATTGTAACAGCCTCGCTCATTTCCGTGAAAATTGATTTTGGTTGTCCCATTTCAAGTCTAACCAATTCACCATTATCATCGAAATGGGGAAGTGAACCGTTTCCATCCGATGTCATTGTAATATGTTCAATAGGAACTCCAGCGTTTAGCAATTCCTTAATAGATGTGGAGGGTTTTACCTCATACTCGGCAAAGTAGGGGTATGAACTTGCGGTTATATCAACATAACCTTCCTTGCCGTAAGTTTTAGCATCCTCAAAAATGTAGTCGTTCCTATTGCAATGCGTTGGGAAGAACTGCTTATACTTCAACTCGCTATTCTTAACGGCCTCAACAATTGGGTTGAATGGATTTTTGGCATCGCCCATATGGATATTTACAATTCCAGCTTTTCCGCCGAGCATTCCGCCAACCCTTGCCTGTTCCGCAATACGTATTATCTCGTTTGTGGTTGGCACAGAGCTACGATGATCCGATAGCGCTATTTCGCCAACCCCAATAACCTCATCAACTAGAGCTAAATCTCTATCAATTGCTCCGGTAATTGTTGGTGTGGGAACCTGATATGATCCTGTGTACATCCACGCTGAAACACCTTCGGCTTTAAGGCTTTTAACCTTCATCAGCACGCTATCAGGTCGACGCGTAATGCCATCGGTACCAAGGCAGCCAACAATAGAGGTTATTCCTCCTACAATCATTTGGCTCAGCTGCATTTCAGGAGTCCGAGTGGAAGGTCCCCCCTCGCCACCGGCACCTGCAATGTGGACATGAGCATCAATTAATCCCGGAATTGCCCTTTTTCCCTTGGCATCAATGACAATAACATCGAAAGGTTTTAGGGTTGTGGCATCAATTTTATCGGCAATGGCAACAATGGTTTCGCCGGAAATAAGAATATCCTTAACCCCAATATTTTCGGGAGCAAATATTTCGGCCTGTGATATTAATACTAGTTTAATCGATTCCATAATCCAACAATTAAAACAAAACCCCTACCGGATATACTGATAGAGGTTTATAGTGTTTACTTCTTTCTAGAATAAATAATAACGCCACCGTTTGCTGTTGTATAATCCACGGGAAGCGTTTTTTTAATGATATTTAGAGTCTCGTCCAGCGATTCTGTATCGATACTCATTGTTAAGCGATGCTTATTTTTGAGATCATCGCTTAGGGTGATCTCCACGTTATACCATCGCTGTAATTTCACGATTACATTATCGAACATTTCGTTTTCAAAAACCAATTCGCCCTTTTGCCAAGCCGTTGATGTGGTAACATCAACTTTATCCATCACAAATCGTTCTTCGGATTTGTAGAATGTTGCTTTATGGTTGGGCGATAGAATTACACTTTGGATTTTGTTTGTCCCCGGATTTTTACGACTTATTTTCACTTTACCAGTAAAAAGGGTTGTTTCTACAATGGCATCGCTAGCAAAAGCCATAACATTGAAACTTGTTCCAAGTACCTCAATCTCTATTGTAGAAGTTTTAACAATAAATGGTTTTTTAGCATCCTTTGTTACATCAAAAAAGGCCTCTCCATCTAGTGTTACCGTGCGGTTCTTGCGGGCAAATTTCTTTGGATATTTAATAGATGACTTTGAATTTAGGGTAACCTTTGATCCATCGGGAAGCAAAATCTCCTTTGATGTTTTTTCTGTATTCGATACCTGGGCATAAGCAATCTCCTGTTGCGTTCCAATTCTATAAATTGAGAAAACAGCAGCGCTTGCAGCCAAAACCAATCCTACACCAATAACCGCTGCGTACTTTCTTGTAAAATGGGATATATTATGGGTAATGCTAACCTCGTTTGAGCTGATTTGATTCTTAACACTATTGAAAACAGCTTGCTTGTCGAAACCCAACTCTATTGATTTTTTCTCCAGCTTATCGTCCCAAACCTCCCTAAGCATAGTTTCCGACTCCTTTGAGTCATAAACAGCCTTTTTCTCTCTATCGGTTGCTATGCCAAAGTAAAAACGAATAAATTTCTTTCTATCCAGTTTGCCGCTCATTTTTATGTAATTAGTAAAATCAAAAATACGAAAAGAGAACTTCTTATATCCATTACACGCATTATTTATTTAACCCTTAACAATAATTGGATTTTAACCTTTGTTAACTTATCTGCTAAAAGATTAAGGGGAATTACCCTTAAGTAATCCCCCTCAGAAAAAATTCACCAACAATTTTATTTGATAATTACCTTGGAAACATTTGTACTGCCATTAACAGTTGTTTTAATCATATAAATTCCACTGTTTAATGATTCGGTATTAATGTCAAGAATATTCTCTCCTCCATTTAGGCTGTAAATATTCCTTATAATTACTTTTCCAATAATATCGGTTACAACCACTTCGGCCATTCCTGCTTTTGATGCATTAAACTTAACCTTGATGTTATCGGTCGCAGGGTTAGGATAAACTTTTGTATCGAGTTTATTTTCAGTTACATCATCAATTGCATCAACAATATCATTGACCACTAAAATATTATCTACGGCAATATTTGAACCTCCTGCAGTGGCGTTTGGAATACCTGTAGTGGGATTTGTATAACGATCGGTAATACAAACAAATGCAATCCACACTTTACGATTAGTCCAGCCATTAGGAGCGCTTGCAGTAATTGAACTCCTAAGGTTTATGGAACGATTTTTTAATCCTTCACCAGCTCTACTAACTGCAGTTGACCAACTCTCGGGTTTTACCTCAAGAAGAATATTGCCCTCGGTTTCAAAGTAGGATATTGTTGGAGTAACGCCATCAACAGCAGGTGCAATTACAACCATGTAATCGTCGGGGTAGTTTCCTGAAGAAGTTGTTGACATTGCCGACCAACTTATCGTGGAATTACTTCCAATATTAATTGCTGGAAGAATCATCCAGTCGTAGGCCTTTCCATCGAGTGGCATATTTGAACAGTACGATGAAGCCATAGCCACATTGGTTCCTTGAAGTTCAATTCTGTTCGATGTGGTTACAACCCAAGCGCTATCCTGCCATCTTTCCTCTCCTGCGGCTTGTGTATAGCCATCGCCATTAATAACAATCCAACCTGCAGGTAATACATTTTTCCCCTCAAAATCCTCAGAGAATAAGGTTGTTCGTCCTGCAGCAGCTTTTGTAACAGTAACCTCCCAAGTTTGTGTTGATCCATCCTGTGCTGTAACTGTGTAGTTTACAGGGCTTGTGTAATCTTGAGCAACACCACTTAAGGGCGATATTGTAGCAAATTGAGAAACTGTGATAGTTGGAACCAATGCAGTAATATCGGTTGCATTGTGTACTTCAAGAGCCACTTTATGCTCTGCATTATTAATAATACCATTAACAGCAGGGGTTAAGCTTTCGAATCGGAACGAGATAATATCCTTGCCTGTTGCGGCGGGTCCTTTTGCAACGTTAACAACCCAGTCCTGTGTTGTTGTTCCATCCTGAGCAGTTAAGGTATAGGTAACTGCATTGGTAAAATTGTTTGGCGTTGTTCCGCTTACTTGGCTTGTTGTACCAACCTTTGCTGAAGCTCCTTCGGACATTGTGAATGTGGCTATCAAGTTTGTCAGGTCAGTAGCAAAAGGCACAGTTGCAGTAACAGTATGTGCAACTTTATCAATGGTTCCGCTTACAGCAGGAGATAATCCTTCAAACTTATAGGTTAAAAACTCTGGTTTTACAACCTGGGTCCAGTTTTCGAAACTTGCATTTGGTATTAAATTAGTTGTGCCAGTCCCTTCGGTATATTTTGCATTATCTAGATAGAAAGTTCCGGAACCAGTCCAGCTTGCAGTAACATCATAAATTCGAATAATTACATAGGCTTTTACTGCGGTTGCAGGTGCTGTTCCAGAAAAAGTTAAAGTTTGGTAATTGGCATTATCGGTAGAGTAATCGCTCGACGTTGCATTGGTTCCAGAATTGTCGGCATTAATGAACCGAATACGCTGGTTAATCTCTGTTCCTGCATCGTTATCGAGAACATCAATTGAAAAGTTATATGCAGAACCTCCTGTTATATTGAATGTATCACTAACAAAATAAGGAGTTCCTGTTTCTGTAAATATAATTTTGGCCGCAATTAAACCATGATTAACCAACGTATATTCTGGAACTATGGTAAGAGGCGCAAATTCTGCAGGAGAATCTTCCATCCAGTCGAACAGTGATCCTCCATTTGGAATATTTGGTAAAACCCAATTTTCAAAACCGCCATTTGGAAGTAAGTTTGTGGTTCCTGCGTTTTCGGTGTATTTTGCATTATCAAGCAAGAATGTTCCAGAGCCAGTCCAACTTGCAGTAACATCATAAATTCGAATAATTACATAGGCTTTTACTGCGGTTGCAGGTGCTGTTCCAGAAAAAGTTAAAGTTTGGTAATTAGCATTATCGGTAGAATAATCGCTCGATGTTGCATTGGTTCCAGAATTGTCGGCATTAATAAACCTAATACGCTGGTTAACCTCTGCTCCAGCATCATTATCGAGAACATCGATTGAAAAGTTATAAGCTGCACCACCAGTTATGTTAAATGTGTCGCTAACAAAATAAGGCGTTCCTGTTTCGGTAAAGATTATTTTTAATGCACGTTTACCTTCCGAAACTTTGTCGAACTCGCCTTGGAGTGTTAAGGGAACGAATTCCGCCGGAGAATCTTCGCGCCAATTAAGGGGTTGGGCGTATAAACCAATACCCAATAAAATAAGTGAGATTGTGAGTAAAAGTTTTGTTTTCATAAGCATATAGATTTTAGGTTAATACTTGTATTAACTAAATACACTTATGAATTGGCAATCACTTAATCTCTTCGAAAAATTGTCTAGTACTCTTTGTTTGAATTATTATTCGAGATAAAATAAGTCTTCGATTATTGCATCGCTCACAAAATACTTATCCGGAGGAATAATTAGTTTCGATTCGTCTACAATTATCAAGTTGCCTTTTTTAAGATGATCGCTAATTGAAGAGCGAAGATAATCGCTATATTTTTTTGGAAAGGTATGGGCTACGAAATTCAAATCCACACCCCAAATAGTTCTTAACCTTGTAAGTAAAAGTTCATTGAATTTTGTGGTGTCGTCTATAGTTTCGGATTGAACTGTGCATTTAGATTGTTTTATCTCGTTGCTCCACTGATCAAGCGAAGAAACGTTCCACTGACGCATTTTTCCGTTGAAAGAGTGTGCCGATGGGCCAACGCCTAAATAAGGTACCCCATGCCAGTAGGAGCTATTGTGCTTTGAGATAAAACCCTCTTTTGCGAAGTTCGAAATTTCGTAATGTATAAATCCGTTTGCATTAGTTTTTTCTCTCAATATTTGGAATTGCTTTATGCTTAACTCCTCGTCGAGAGCATTAATAAACCCTTTTTTTAGTTTTCGTGTAAGGGGAGTAGATTCTTCGAATGTAAGATGGTAACACGATAAATGCTGTACATTTAGTTCAATAGCCTTGTTTACACTGTATTCCCAACTCTCAAGGGAGGAATTGGGAATTCCATATATTAAATCAACACTGACGTTAGTAAAACCTGTTTTGTAGATATCTAAAATGGATTCAATGGCTTTGTTTGCATCGTGTCGTCTTCCAAGGAATTTCAACTCATCGTCGATAAAGGATTGAACACCCACGCTAATTCTATTTATTCCTATCGATTTATAACCCCGAAGAATATCCTTGGACAAATCATCTGGATTCACCTCTATCGTAATTTCCGGATTTGGTTCAATTGCAAAATGTTTATTTATTCCAGTTAGAATCTCTTGTATTTGGATGAATGATAGAAGCGAAGGTGTCCCTCCTCCAAAATAAATAGTTTCAACTTTTTCCTCGGGTATGAGGTTTTTTCGAAGTTCAATTTCTTTAAGTATCAAACTTGGAAAATCATCGGTTAACTTGCTTTTACCCGTGGAGTAAAAGTCACAGTAAAGGCACTTATGATGACAGAAAGGAATATGAATATAAATTCCGGCCACAGTTTAATTAGTTTAAGCTATTTGAATTCCAGATTATAGTAAAAGCCATTATCTTTGCAAAGATAATTTTTAAAAACCGAAGCAATAAACAAAGATTCAGAAACTGCTGGATATTCAGTAAGATTTGTTTTTTTGACAGAATAGATGATTCGACACGGTAAAGTCTTAACCTAAAAATTTTTTCGAAATGACCATATTAAAAATTGCCCTTGCATCGGATCATGCAGGTTATTCGACAAAGGAAGAAGTAAAGAAGTACCTTGAAGGCCTTGGTCATCAAGTTTGGGATTTTGGCACACATAGCGAGGAAAGTGTGGATTATACCGATTTTGCCCATCCTCTTGCTCTAGCGGTGGAGAAGGGTGAGTATACTCTGGGATTTGTCCTTTGTGGTAGTGGGAATGGTGTTTCCATAACTGCCAACAAACATCAAGGAATTCGTTCTGCGCTATGCTGGACTCCCGAAATCGCAAGCCTTGCTCGCCAGCATAACGATGCAAATGTTTGCGCAATTCCGGCCCGATTTGTATCGATTTCTGAAGCCAAGCAAATAGCAAAGGCATTTGTTGAATCTAAGTTTGAGGGAGGAAGACATCAGCGCAGAGTCGATAAAATTCCTGTTAAGTAGTATATTAATCTATCAAAATTATAAAATAATGAATCAGAATAAACCAATAACCTCGTTTATTGAGAAGCACTACCTTCACTTCAATGCAGCTGCATTGGTTGACGCGGCTAAAGCTTACAAAAGCCATATTGAGAGTGGAAAGAAGATGATGATTACCCTTGCAGGAGCTATGAGTACCGCAGAACTTGGGATTAGCTTAGCTGAAATGATTCGTCAGGATAAGGTTCAAATTATAACCTGTACTGGTGCAAATCTTGAGGAGGATCTTATGAATCTTGTAGCACATAGTCATTACAAAAGAATTCCTAATTACCGAGACCTTACTCCCGAACAGGAGTGGGATTTGTTGCAGAATCACCTTAACCGTGTAACTGACACATGTATTCCCGAAGAGGAAGCTTTCCGTAGACTTCAGAAGCATTTGTTTGATGTATGGAAAGAGGCGCAGGATAAAGGGGAACGATATTTTCCTTACGAGTATATGTACAAAGTAATACGAAGCGGTGTGTTAGAGCAGTACTACGAGATTGATCCAAAGAATTCGTGGATGCTTGCTGCAGCTGAGAAAAATTTACCAATTATTGTTCCAGGCTGGGAGGATTCAACCCTTGGAAATATTTTTGCATCGTACTGTATTACTGGAGAGTTGAAACCATCAACCATGAAGTCTGGAATAGAGTATATGATGTATTTAGCCGATTGGTACACCAAAAATTCTGGAACTGAAGGAATTGGCTTCTTCCAAATTGGTGGTGGAATTGCAGGCGATTTCCCAATTTGCGTTGTTCCAATGCTTCATCAGGATTTGGAGCGCGATGGAATTCCATTCTGGAGTTACTTCTGCCAAATTAGCGATTCAACAACAAGTTACGGTTCATACTCTGGTGCAGTACCCAACGAAAAGATTACTTGGGGTAAACTTAATATTGATACTCCTAAATTTATTATTGAGTCCGATGCTACAATTGTTGCTCCATTGATGTTCGCTTACATTCTTGGATGGTAATAATGCTTATTGCAATAAAACATAAAAAGCGGGTCAAATCCCGCTTTTTATGTTTTATTATTCGAACAAAAAGTCCAGATCATCTCCAGGGTTATATTCTTTAGGAGCCATTCCTTTCTTAAAAATTCTTGCAGGTTTCGGGCCTTTAAGTGTAATGGTTACATTCTCAAGCAAGAGCATACTTCCTTCGCGTAAACCAACAACGTAGGTATAAGGATCCATTTCAATAAACTCCATAATTCTTTGTTCGCGGGTTTCGCCAGCATGACCGGTTGGGTGAGCGTCCAAATAGTGTGGATTAATTTGAAAGCGAACCAAACTAAAAGCATTAAAATTATCGGGCTCTGTTATGGGCATGTCATTAGTTGTACAAATTGTAGGGCAAGCCACATTTGCTCCTGCACTCCAACCCACATAGGGTGTTCCACTTAAAACTTTACTCCGAACTGTTTCAATAATATCGTGTTGTTGAATAGTTTTTAGAAGTTTAAAGGTATTACCACCACCAACCACAATGGCCTGTGCTTCTTGTACTGCAGCCTTAACATTTCTGTAATGGTGAACGGAATCGACCTCAATACCAAATTCACTAAAGCGCTCCTGAACCTTACGCTCGTATTCATCGTAGCTATAGGTAACGGCAGCCCAAGGAAGGAATAATACCTTTTTTACTCCTCCTAAAAATCTTTTAATTTCCTCTTTAGGATGCTCAAGGTAAGCCTCGCCTGCATTTGTAGAGTTGCTTATTAAAAGTAGCTTTACCATAGTGCTTTGGAATTAGTATTTATTAGTTTACTTCAAAAATAGTATTTAAGGACATTCTCACAAACTTTTACAACAAAATAATTGATGATTTATCTAAGTTGTAATTTTTCTGTGTATTACGGATAATTCTAATTATTTCTAAAGGGTAGGAAGGTAATTATTATGTGACAATAAATGGAGGCTTGTTCATTATACTAACTTGTTGATGGTTTTTATTATTATAAAGAACAGTTATCCTTAATACAAAAGATTATCCTTTGCTAAGTTAAGTACTTTTTTCAAAAATTTCTGCTTTTAATTTTTCTATGCTTTTTTTGGCATTTTTTTTAGCTTGATTTTCTCTGTGGAGCATGTATCCAAGAAATACAAGGATAGAGGCAAACGCAACAAACGCATAAAGTATATTGCGCTTTAAGTTTACTTGTAGTTTTATAGCCTGTAGTTCATTTTCGTTTTGCTCTGCATCAAATTCTGCCTGTAATCGCTCTAGTTTTTCAACCGACTCTGCGTTTAGCATGGAGTCTTTTATAGCAACATGACGAATCAGATATTCGTAAGCAAGTTTGAAGTTCCCGTTAGCATGATAGGCTTCGGCAAGCATTTGAGAAACATCCCTAATCGCATCTTTTTGACCTATCTGTGTTGCTATTGTTAACGATTCGTTCAAGCGGATTATTGCAGCCTCCGTTCTTTTTTGTTTAAGATAAATTAATCCAATGTTTTTAAGAGTATTGCTTATTCTTACAGGGCTATTCAATTCCTTGAATACAACTAACGCGCTATTGTGATAAAGTAGTGCATCGTCGAATTGTTGTTTTTCGTAAAAAAGCGATCCAATGTTGTCGCGGATAATTCCAACACCGATCTTTAAGTTTAAGGAGTCATAAATGCTTAATGCTTTAAGGTAGTAGTGCAAAGCATCTTCGTACTTCTTAATTTCTAGATAAGCGCTAGCAATATTATTGGCAGCACCGGCAACTGCCCTTGGATTGTTTAGTTTTTGGTTTACTTCGAAGTATCGAATAAAATAATCGATTGCTTTAGGGTAGTTCTCTCTGTAATAATAAATTTGACCAATGCTGTTCGATATGATTGCGGACCCTTCAATATCTC
>WBUV01000419.1 GCA_008933525.1 Bacteroidales bacterium
TTATCATATTATGCTATACACCGATAAATTTGTCTCTCGCCATAATGGTCCTCGCGATCACGAGATTGACGAGATGTTAAAGGTTGTTGGAGTATCATCTATCGATGAACTAATCGACCAAACTGTTCCAAAAAACATTAGGCTAAAACAACCCTTAAACTTACCTGCTCCGCTAAGCGAGTACGATTACTTAGGTAAGATTAAAGGAATGGCTAGCAAGAATAAGGTTTTCAAAACCTACATCGGAATGGGTTACTACGGAACAGTTACCCCTTCGGTAATTCTTCGCAATGTTTTTGAGAATCCAGGTTGGTACACTTCTTACACTCCATACCAAGCCGAAATTAGCCAAGGACGTTTGGAGGCACTTTTGAACTACCAAACAATGGTAATTGACCTAACCGGAATGCAAATTGCAAACGCATCGCTACTCGACGAGGCTACTGCTGCTGCAGAGGCAATGGTTATGATGCTTAACCTTCGCAGCCGCGATGCTGTTAAGGCTGGTAAAAATGTAGTTTTTGTTGATAAGGATATTTTCCCTCAAACACTTGATGTTATTATCACTCGTTGCGCTCCACTTGGCGTTGAGGTGGTAACTGGCTGCTATTCCGACTATGTTTACACTGGTCGTGAGTTTGGTGCTATTATTCAGTACCCATCGGCAAAAGGAACCGTACGCGATTACTCTGCTTTTGTGGCAAAAACACACGAGGCTGGTGCACTAGTTGCAGTTGCTGCCGATTTACTTAGCTTAGCGCTATTAACACCTCCAGGCGAATGGGGTGCCGATATAGTTTTTGGAACAACACAGCGTTTTGGCGTTCCTATGGCGTTTGGTGGTCCTCACGCTGCTTACTTTGCTTGTAAAGATGAGTTCAAACGCAGCATGCCTGGTAGAATCATCGGTGTGTCAATTGACCGTCATGGAAACAAGGCGTTACGTATGGCGCTTCAAACACGCGAGCAGCATATTAAACGCGAGCGTGCTACATCAAATATTTGTACAGCACAGGCATTGCTAGCTACAATGGCTGGAATGTACGCTGTTTATCATGGTTCAGAGGGTATTAAGAGAATTGCAAATTACGTTCATAGCGTTGCAGTTTTGGTTGCTAACGAGTTGGGTAAACTTGGTTATACCCAGAATGTACGCAGCTATTTCGATACTTTAGAGTTCACACTTCCTGCAAATGTTAAGGTTGACGATTTACGTAAGATTGCCCTAGAGCATCAAATCAACCTAAACTATAAAGCAAACGGTACTGTAGGTATCAGCATCGACGAGGCTACTGGCATTTGCGATATCAACAATTTAGTTGGAGTATTTGCAAAGGCTGCTGGAAAAACAGCTACCGAAATTAAATCTATTAACGAGGCTTGCACTGTTCCTGCTAACCTAAAACGTACCAGCGCAATTTTAACCGAAAAGGTTTTCAACAGTTTCCATTCCGAAACTGAGATGATGCGCTACATCAAGAAACTTGAGCGTAGAGATATCGCATTAAACCACAGTATGATATCGTTGGGTAGCTGTACAATGAAGCTGAACCCTGCTACCACAATGCTACCATTAAGCTGGGCTGAGTTTGGCAACATGCATCCATTTGTTCCTGCCGACCAAGCTCAAGGCTATATGCAACTAATTGCAGAGTTGGAAAAGCATCTTGCCGAGATTACTGGTTTCCACGCAGTATCGCTTCAACCTAACTCTGGTGCTGCTGGTGAGTACACAGGTTTAATGGTTATCCGCGAGTACCATATTAGCAGAGGCGATGCGCACCGTAACGTTGCGCTTATCCCAGCTTCGGCTCACGGTACAAACCCTGCCAGTGCTGCTTTTGCTGGTATGCAGGTTGTTGTTGTTGCTTGCGACGAAAAAGGAAACATCAACGTTGACGATTTAAAAGCCAAAGCAGAGCAGTATAAGGATACACTCTCCTCATTTATGGTAACATATCCTTCAACCCACGGAGTGTTCGAGAGCAAAATCCGCGAAATGATGGATATTATTCACCAGAATGGTGGTTTAGTATATATGGATGGTGCAAACATGAACGCACAGGTTGGTTTAACCAGCCCAGGCGAAATTGGTGCCGATGTTTGCCACTTGAATCTACACAAAACATTCGCTATTCCTCACGGTGGTGGTGGTCCTGGCGTTGGTCCAATTGGTGTTGCTAAACACTTGGCTCCATTCTTACCAAGTCACCCAGTGGTAAAAACTGGCGGCGAAAAAGCCATTAAGGCTGTAGCTGCTGCTCCTTGGGGAAGCGCTGGTGTTATTGCAATTTCATACGCATACATTTTGATGCTAGGAAACGAGGGTCTTACCGCTGCTACAAAAATGGCTATCCTAAACGCAAACTATATGGCTGCAAAGCTAAAGAATCACTTCAAGATTCTTTACACTGGCGAAACTGGCCGTGTAGCTCACGAGATGATTTTGGATTGCCACCACTTTAAGCAAACTTACGGTGTTGACACTGGCGATGTTGCTCGCCGTTTGATGGATTACGGATACCACGCACCAACGGTATCGTTCCCAGTTCACGAGAGCTTGATGGTTGAGCCAACCGAGAGTGAATCGAAACAGGAGCTCGACCGCTTTATCGATTCTTTAATCTCAATTCTTGGCGAGTTGGAGGATATTAAGAATGGTAAGGCCGATAAGGTTGATAACGTAATTGCAAACGCACCTCACACAGCACCAGAGGTAAGTGCCGATGAGTGGAAGCACGCTTACACCCGTAAACAGGCTGCTTATCCATTGGAATGGATTGCATCGAACAAATTCTGGCCATACGTAAGCAAGATTGACTCTGGCTACGGCGACAGAAACCTTGTTTGCACCTGCGCTCCAATTGAGGACTATATGTAATTCTATATAGATAGATTTAAGAAGGGTAGGAGGTTTCCTACCCTTTTTATTTGGATTAAAAATGTTGAGATATAGGTTTGCGTTTTTTTAAATGAATACTAACATTGTAGAAACATTATATTCTCTCTAAGCAGCTGAAAGAGATTAAAATATAGATGATCGAGTTAGTGAACATAATTAAGCAGACTAGTTCACAAAGCACTAGGCCACTAAAATTCAATTTCTACCGGTGATTAAAAATTCAATAGCAACCAACTGTTAATTATTAATAGTATCAAATTTATC
>WBUV01000005.1 GCA_008933525.1 Bacteroidales bacterium
GTTGAAAACCTTAAATGGATCGGTAATCATCTTCTTGAGATAATTATTTCGCTTATCCTTATGGTTGCGTTTAACGAAATACCTAACATGCTGATTGAGAAAATTCCACAGTGGACAGTAGCGCTTTGTTATTTTATTGGTAGGCACAATCCGTTTATTGATTATTTTCCAGTATTCAGTGATTTGGGCTTGTGGTTGAAACAGCAAATGGCCCGTTTTAATAATCCAAAAGAACACGGAAAACTAAATCCTTTTTTTAATGTTAGCGTTGTGTTAATTCACACCTCTTTGTGTCTAATAGTTCCTTTTTTTTATTTTTTTTGGTTTACAGTCCCAATCGTTTTTACTGTTTTGGCTTTTAGTGTATTTTGGTGGGTTTTGCTTATTATTATTTTCGCCTTTAGATACTTACAGTTTATTTTTAAAAACCGAGCTTTCAGGACATTTTGTAAAACTCAACGATTGTTTTTTTCTAAAGCTTCGTTATTGTTTGTTCCTGTTACCACAATTGCTTTTAAAAAACAGCATCTTCGTACAGACCAAGAGTTAATTTTGGAGCAGGAGTATAAAAATAAAGATAAAATAAGACCTCAGGACGATAGCAGATCGTTCAATGAACCTTATTTTGTAGATGATGTAGAGGAGCAGTATCAGTTGTTTGGCGTTCCGCCAACGTCAAATCGGGTTTTTGTTAATGATGGGTTTTTGAGTAATTCAGACCTTTTTAGTCAGTTTAGTAAAGACAATCGCGACGCTTATCAAGAGTGGGTTCGGTTGAACACTCATAGGACTAAAATTATCCCTTTTTCATTTATAGGTTCCGATAGTCAGGTAGGGGTAGTTGAAAAAAGCTTTGTAAAACTTTTTTGGATTAATGATATTGTTGTAAATAAAACTTTTGTTAATCGCCTGAACTACTCAATTATTGAAACCTTGGATGAACATATGATGACTGATCGACCTATAACTCAATCAATAGTATATTGCGAAGCTAGTTTACTTAATAGTTCTGAAAAGTCGTTTGCAGTAACTAATAACTTAAGGATTTCGTTGTGTAAAAGCTCGGTGGCTTCTTGGGTTGATCTTGATTATGACCAATATTTAAAACAGTTTGTTTTAAATCGTGTTTTTAATAAACTGAAGTTGCAATCGTTAAACGGTGTTGGGCAAAGTGACCAACATTTATTATCGGGTGTTGGGGCACGCTCGGCGGTTTACAAGGTGTATACCCCAGATTTTTTAGTAAATCAAAACTATAATCTTTTGAATAATCCTTTTAGGAGTGAAGAGTTGTATGATTTGCATTCTAATATTCATTTTTCTAAGAAGGGCAGAATCCTGCCTCTTGGTAAGCTAACAGATATTGTTTTATTACTAAAAAGCCTTAGAACATTATATCGAACGTTGGGTTGTTTTAGTGAAGTGTCTGATTACGAAATTGAAAAGGACTTTAAATTTAGTTCGTTATTTAATTTACGTAATAAAAAATTAGACAGTTTAAAATTAATTGAAAATAGTTTGGTATCAAAACGTTTTGGTGAGTTTTGCTTAACTTCTCCGTTCTCATTTTTACCATATTCACATATTCATCATATTGCTTATGAAACACGGCCGGATAGGTTTTATTTATTACCGACGTCTATTGATTTTATCATTAGAGCATTTTTAAACCGTTTGCTTACTAAATTTGTTAAACAAATAAAAATAAGTAATTTTTACTTAGTAGGTCGAAATACTCAAACTAGTTTGGATAGTTTTTTACGTACAAACTTGCCCAACATTATTTTATCAAAACTTGAGTATGTTTTATATAAGTTTTTTTCAAATCATAAAAGTTTATCGATTAGTAGTGATCACCAGTTTGATGTAAAAGATACTCAAAGTTTAGGCGGCTTAAGCTACGAAGCAAGTTTACACCAGTTTGGTTTATTAAATTCTTTTCAAAAAGTAAATCGAATAAATGATTTACTTTTTGTTTGTGACGAATTATTTTCTTCTGTTAATTTTTCTATACTTGGCTCGAAACTTTTATCTTTGATATATGATCCATGTTACTCTAGTTTCTTAAAGTTATTTATTAACTTTAAGAAACTAGGGAACTTAGAATCTTTACAAACTTGTTGGTTTTCTTTACTGTATAGTGTATTTAATTCAGAAAAAATAAAATCATTAGGATTATCGGGCGGATCATCGTTGAGTGTTTATTTATTGTTAATTTGGCGGGCCGTAATAAAAAGCGTCCAAGCGTCGCTTTCGTATTTTTTACCAAAAGTATATTTAAATCAAACATACAGTTATTTGTTGTCAACTGACGCTGTAATTAAAAAAGTAGGGGGCCTGGATATTTATGGCCGTTATGAGTTTGGTCTGACTAGTCTTAAAAATAATAATTTTTTACACCCATTTACTGCTGTTTACAACCGAAACTTATTGTCGATTAACCTTTTTTCTTCATTGGCTAGTTCAAAAGAAGATGAGGTTAACGTTGGTTCTAGTGTAAATAAGTCAGATTACAATTCTAGAATTTTTTTTGATAAAACAAAAGTTGGTTGCATTTGGTGGTGGTTGTTGCATAGGCCTCGTACAAGAGGAAGAAATACAATTAGTAAACGCTATTCGAGTTCCGCTATTTCTGGTTTTGGTACTAGTAACTTTTTGTCCCTTTTATTTGAATCTTACTCTGGTACTAATTCTTTAGATTTTTTGAATTTTGCTTCATTATCATACGACCCGACAGGTGCTTTGGGTTCTACAACTATTGTACCGTCAGAACGATTTTTTTTATCTGAAGGTATTACTAATCTTTACTCACAGTTTAAGGACTACTATCCTGTTGTTGATTTTATGAGACAGGACGTTTTACGCCGTGAGTTAGAAGAGTATTTTGGTAACGATGGTTGGTATAAAGAGGCTAACCTGGAGGATTTCATAACGAAGGAACAACAGTGGCGAGCAGAGAAAGCGGCGGGGCCTATTATGCCAGATGATTATAAAAAAGATCCGCCCAAAGAGATAGTAGATATAATAGATCCCGTTTTTTATTTACAAAATGATTATTTGTTTGGTCGTTCGGAAGAAATACCTTATGACAAACAGGTTTTTAAACCAGGCTTAACATTACCTTCACTGGCGCGCTATGACGGTGTTGCTACTAGTAGGTATCCTAGGCGTTTTTGGAATTTTAGTTATTACAATATAATGTTAATTGCTTTTTTTAGAGCGTTTGCATTTATTAAATATAAGCGAGCACGTTTACGCTACAAGTCTGCTGCAACGAGCCCACTAACTCCATTGTTATATTTTTTTAAGAGGAACAGATCTATTCTATTTTTTAAAAAAGCTAAGAAAGTTAAAAAGAAAGTTAAAAGATTAAAAAAATTATATTTTGCAGGTGTTGATAAATGTAATAGGCGCGGTAAAACTGTTGCTAAATTAAGGCAAACCGGTCGGCGTGTTTTTACAAAAAATAAACTAAAAAAAATCATGTTACATACATTTTTTAGTTTATTCAAAAAATCTAAACATAACATTGCTTTATCGGATCCTCATCCAAACGATCCGTTTGGTGGCCCTGAGGTGCAGCAACGGTCTTTGTTTCGTGTTTTGCAAACGTTCATGTTAAGCAACAGCAATCGTTCAAGGAAAAAATTGTACCAGCGACCTAATGTTTTTAATAAGAAAAGAAAATCATCGGGGCTGAATCAATCTTTTATAAAGTTTAATGCTGGTGATGTAGGGCTCAAGGACTTAAAAGTTTATGCAGCAATGCGTCCTTCTTTGGCTAAGGTTCTTCGAAAGAAAAATCAATTTAGACCATTAAGAATGTCTAATTTAGATTTGTTCACTAAAAAAAATGATTTTTCTGAATTAACTCATGTGAGTGCAGGAGTTTCGCCTTTTATTAATAAATTAGCTAAAGTTTTGTGTAAGTCTAGTAAAGTACATTTGTCCAAAAAAGGGCGAGTAAGACTAGCCTTTACTAAATTTAATAAAATGAAAAAATCTTCCTCTGTTTTAAATTTAGTAAAGGCTAATGCTTTAGCTATTCGATACGCTAAACGCATAAAGCGAAGAAACAACCGTATTGCACATTTTTTAACTACAGGAAAGGGGCTTTCGGTACACGAGGAATCAGTACGTATGATGACAAGAACACGAGCCTATTCTGCGAAACCATACGGCGTATCTCGTAGTTTTCTAAAACCGTTTTGGTTAAAGGATTTAGCCGATGAGTTCTCACCGGCTAAAGATGAAGATGAAGACGAAGACGAGGATGGGGAGAATGAAGACGAGGATGCTCCTAAAAGGAAGCTTGCTGATCTTTTGGGAATTAAATATAAACATGCTTCGGTAGCGCGTTCCAAAAGAACTCAGCAAGTTTACCCTGACTCTGTAGAGTTAAATAATATATCAAATGAGTTGTTTGGTTTATCACAATTAGAAAAAACAAAAAACGTACTTGAGACTCATTTTTTAGTAAAAAATTTGAGAAAAACAAAATTTTTAAAAGATTTTTTAAGTACAAAACTACTTCGAAAAATAAATTTGAATCATTACAAACGCTTGCTGCGCGGTGGTAGTCAGAATGCACTTGGGGGACAACCGCAACAATTAATCACTTATTCTTTATTCTTGATTCTTTTGCGTCTACTTAAACATAAGCAGGATTTGCACACATTTGGTAAGTACAAAGATATTTTTTTGTTTAAAAAATTAAAGTTAGGTAGAGGGTTTTCATATTCTGAACATTCCTTTGAAGAGGGGTTTTTTACTTTGTTAGGACAACGAACCCCTTTGGTTCAGAATCAGGTTTTAGTTAAGCCTATTTCTAAGAGTTTAGTTTTTAATCAAAATTTGCTTCGACACAATAATTCAAAAAATTACTATGAAGGGGTTTTATTTGCAAAAAACAAAGGCATAAACTTTGCATCTAATACGGTTGCAAATTTGTTTTTTTTTAATTACGTGTTTTTAGGTAAGGGTACGTCTTTTGGTAATCCTATTGCAAATCCTATAGGGCTTACAACAACCGTTGATGCAATGCTTGCAGCGCTTTCCTTTTTAGACGTTACTCGTTATTTTAATGACACTGAGCAGTTTATGACAAATTTTTTAGATTTTGTTAATAGTAAAATTTTTTTTTCAAAAGAGGAAAGAAAGTTTCAAAAAACGTATAAGGCTGAAAAAATAGTGGATAGAATAGTTCCCTCGCTTCGGTTTTTAACTGCCCATAAAAAAATACCGTTTTTTATTCAGTGGCCTTTTAAAATTAATAAACAATTAACTGAGCTTCATACTAAAAAAAAACGAAAGCTTATTGAATCTAAAGAAATTAAATTGTTGCGTGAGTTATTTCTTTTTAGTAAAGTCCGCTTTTTAAACTCAGCTTTAACTGTTTTGGCCCCTTGGTACAAACAAATAAAAAAACGGTCCGCTGCTGGGAATATTTGGAATGCTATGATGGACGAGGATAATTTTGAGGATAATGTTTCTTCAGTTTATCGATCGTCTGTTGGTGATAGTACTCAGTTTCGAAAAGAGGCCGGTCGGGCAGCTTTAAGTGTGTTATTGCATAAGGACTCTAAAGAGCAATTTACGCGTTCTGTAGAGATGGTGTGGGGTATAGAAGACCTATCTTCTGTGTACTCAAAACATTTTAATTTTGAACCGTTTGTAAACTGGGGTTTAGATACTAAAAAAACTTTAGTTTA
Organism: Bacteroidales bacterium; assembly: GCA_008933525.1. Taxonomy (GTDB): domain Bacteria; phylum Bacteroidota; class Bacteroidia; order Bacteroidales; family Tenuifilaceae; genus SB25. The sequence continues at coordinate 5,712 of WBUV01000005.1, forward strand.
CAATTATTGGGGAAAATTTTTTGAAATTTCTCATTTTAATCTAGTTTTACAAAAGGTTCGTTATCTGCAGCAATTAAAAAAAAATCTGTTAGATGCTAGTATTCATCATAGATTTTCTCCATTATCTTACGATTTGCGTTCTCAGTTACCTGTTCGCCAGTTTGTGCGTAATCGCCAAATTGCAAAACTTGGCCAAATTTTAAGATATAAACAAAAAAAAATTAAGTCGGGAAGTATTCGTAGACACATACGTTACTTATTTATTGCGTACGGTTTTTTTACTTTTTTTAATAGACAAAGAATACCTTTGGATTCTGTAACTTTTTATAAAGATAATGTGCCACAAGAAATTTTTGATGCTTACCGGAGATTTCCATTAGATGAGATTAATAACACTATTCGTAAAGACTTTTATAAGCGCAAACCTTTTTTAGAGTACCGAATGGGCAAGTTTATACGTAAACGTGATTTAGCAATTGTTGCAAAAAATCTTTCACCACAGTCATCGTTTAAGCGCGCGGTAGCTGCTGCTATTCGATTTAATGCATTAGCAGACGACTCTTCGTATGGCGTTTTGCCTCTGTACTCTCAAATGAAACTGCCATGGCTATCTTTTAGCTTAAATAAACTACGTGTCCAACTTGATGTAAATCGAACTAGAGGTCTTGTTAGAAAATTTAATATTGTTGTTAATCCAAAAAATACTTTAGTAGACGAGGGGGTACGAAAATCTAAGGATGTGTTTAGTTTTATAAGTGGCTATTTTTACGATGATGATAATTCTTTTGAGGATCCACAAAGTTTAGTTATTACAGAATTTACTAATCAAAGTTCAAATTTTGAGAGACCTGGGTTTAAATTATCTTTTGTTTCTGAATTAATTACTCGGAAGTTTTTAATAAATCAAGAAAATGTGCCTTTATGGTTTTTAAATTGGTTGCAATCCGAAGGATACGTTTTATTACATCGCTACATTGCTTACAAAAAGCATTTACATAGTACTTTATCACAAGTTTCTCATGCTCCGGTTCCAAATAGTTCAGGAGTTGAAAAACTTGTGGCAGCATTTGATTTAAACCTTGAGGATAATATTTTATATGAAACACTAAAAAAAGGGTTTTATAAACCGTTACTTTCAGCTTTGCATTCACAACACACAAGTTTTTCAAGGTCTGTTTTACGTAAAAATGCCACACAATCTACAGCTGATTATAGTAAACTTGCTGATTCGATTCCTACGATATATGATCTTCTTTTATCTAAAGCTGTTCGTTCATTTTTTATGACTCAAGGTGTTGTAAGAGAGTTGCAAAAAGCCAGTTGGCATAAAACAGAATATTGTCGAGCAAATCGGTTTGGTTGGTTGTTACCTATGTGGACGTTACGAACCTTTAAACGCCTTAATGTTTTAAATTTTATATCTTTAAAAAAGGATATAAAATTTAAAAATGACTTAGGATTAAATAGCTTAAACAAACAGTTAACTATTAACAGTGCGGACGGTTATTTTTATTATTTGTTACTTAAAGAAAGATCAAACTCAGAAATCGAACTAAATTCATTATTTACAAAGGAATCGGAACCAATTTTTAGTACACTAAATCGCCCGTTTAATATGTTAGGCCAAAAAGCTTTATCGTTTGATTTAAAAGGGTTTAAATCAATTTTTTCAAAAGATGAGCATGTTAAATTTAGGCATTTTCTTCGCTGGGGGCGAGGTTACAAGTATCATTGGCGTAGAATGAACCAAAAGAATAATCCTTTGCGAGCAGTACAAACAAAAAATTTTAGACAATTACGAAGTAGTAGAATGTTTAGAAGAAATAGGTATTTTCATAAGGAAAAACGTGGAATAATGGGCCGGATTCGTCTTCGTTGGGGTAATCCACGTTACTGCTATTTAAAATCTAAACGAATGTGGCAAAATATGATTATAAATTTCTTATTTTATATACGCATAATTTGTTACCAACGAGTTCTCCGTCGGTTAGCAAGTAATTGGGAAGTGGCTGATAGCCCTTTAAGGTACTACAGTAATAAAAAACGTAAAATTTCACAGGAAAGGCTCCCCAATTATTTTGACTATAAAATAGTTGCTAATCCTGATCAAAACGATTATTTCTCAGCTACTTTTCAAGATAATTTAGATTATAACGCGAATTATATTTCTTACCAAATTGCTGAAAGGCCTCATAACAAAAGGCTTAAGCCTCCTTTGGATTTAGATTATTTTGGGGATGCAAAAACACCGGAGCAACGACACAGAGAAATAAGGTATGCGTGTCAAAAATTTTTTGAAGATATTCTAACTGTACGCCATTGGTTTAAACCCGAGGCCGTAGGGACGGAATTTTTAGCAGGAGAAGACTCTCGTTCAGATCGTTTTCAGTTTTTTTCGATACAAGCACCAATGGCGAAAAGGCTTTTTAGAAAACGACCCGCTACTTTTCTTTATAGGCCTAGAGCAAGATATGCTCCACAATTTAGTCACTATCCGGTTCCTCAACTACCTCGTACAACTAGGTTTGCATATTTCTTTCAGTATAAAGCATTTTTGAGAAGTCAAAGGCGAACCTATTTAACTTCTTTGGATCGTAATTTTTCTCGTTTACGAGGCTCTAGACTAATACGTAAAAGCCAACCGTTATATATGAAGACTATACCTTTAAGGAGTACGGTGAAGGCTAAAGGTAAGCCGTATGATTTTATTTGGTTTGCTAATAAAAAAAAGAGTCCCCCGTCATTTTTATTAGAAAAAAGTTATTTTTCTAATAAAAATGATGAGAGTGAGGATTTGGAGACCCATTATATTCGACAAAAAGCCTATAAGGATGCGGATACTAATTATTTTTCTGAATCTTTCCAGAAAAAAAGGGGTGCTCGAGTTTTTGGTGCTATTAGTAATCGAGCACTTATTTCAAAAATGAATATGTTAAAGTCTGGTCTTACATATCAGTTAGACGAACCTTTTAGCTTATCCAAACGCGATCCTTGGGAACCAAAAAGGCCTTTACTTTTCTTAAAGTATGTAAATAGTTTTTATTTTATACGTAATTCAAAATATTCACGTTCGATTACTAGTTTACCGACACTATTTTCTACAAAACATTTAACTGTTTCTTTTGAACGGTTTAATCATGATGGTAGCCCAACGCAACTTAATAAACATGTTTTTTATTCACGCATTTATAAACGTTTACGCGATAAATCATATGTACCTACTGATGACGAGGACTACGAAAAACTTAACTGGCCAGAGTTGGATCCTGAATTGAGCAAAGATTTTAAGTATACAATTAGTTTAACCCAAGACGAGCAGGCATACGCTGAAAGATCCTTTTCTTATGCTCTTACCCATCTATATGGATTGCATCGCCCGGTTTTTGACCTTAATACTTTAAACACTTTCCTGGCGCCTCAGCGCCCAACTGTTGATTTGTGCACTATTCGTACTACCCCGTGGTGGATGCAACGACAAGAATTTCGTAAAAAGCATATGAATTTCACAAAATTAGATAATCTTTCGTCACATAGAAAAGACGGGCGTTGGGGTACGCTTTTAAAAAAAGTACCATATTGGAAATCGGACGACACAGAGACGTTTGATACTGATCCGTTTGTATGGTTTAATCGCTGGTATAGGGATAGAGAACCGTTTCGTTTTGACTATTTAAGGACTTGGTTTTTTAAAACGAGTGAACAATCGCCTCGGTTTAATCGTTATAGACGTTTTTTTAGGCATCATCAGATAGTGAATGTTTCATCGACATTTGCCCGGAACAGTTATGATAACAAATCATCCTATTGGTACGACAATTCCTTAGTACGAGAGTTTAAACTTCCATATAAGTTTATGTACTACAAGGAAAACCCTATAATTAGCAATAATGTGGAAGAGCTTGAGTTTTTATCTAATAAAAACTCAAGCTCTTCTGCTAAGAGTAATACTGATAGTTTACTAGAATTCACTTTGGATATTTTAAACTATTGTGTATCACGAGGTAAACCTTTGGTAACAAAAAGTCTTAGCAAACTTGAGGACATGAGGCCTGAGTTTGTTGTCAATCGCCTGCCCGATAGTGATGAGGCGGAGGGGCAGGCGATTGAGGATAGCACATTATCTGAAGTTGGTTTACAAATCACCCCAGAGATAGAAGAAAATTCGATAGTCTTTCAAGAGGACGAGGTGCTTTTCTCTTCGGTAGATGGTAGTGTAGAACTGGGTTCTCCAACTAAAACGCAACTTGTTGAAGATATTTTTTTTGTAAATATCTTAAAAGAGCAAAAAAAAAACAGAAAAATTTAGATCTTATCAATGTTTGCAATTTTTGTGTGGATGATTTTACGTATTTTTTAAGTGTATTTGAAGAAACTCAAATACACAATGAGTATCTTTATGATCTTGAGTCGTCTGTAAAGTCAAGAAGATATTTTGGAACCGTCAATTCAATTTCCCGATACATGAATATAGGGGGGCTTGCTGGTTTTCCTAATACACTAATTAGTACTAGTTCGATAAATTATGATGATTTCTGGGTAGTGTGGTATTTTATCTTAGGAAAAAAAGATAAAGGGCCGAGAATATCGTATCATTTTCAGCCTACTGATTTTGCCGAAGATGCTAAAATCACCTCTTACGCAAAGCGTACTAATCGAAAAGCTTTTTCTTTGTTATTTTATATTGATGAATCACGAAATAATAATTTCACAAACAAACGAGCTTTTACGTCATTTCAAGTAAGTAAACTAGCGACTATTTTTAACTACGGGTCAGGGTTTAATTTAATTAACGAGCGGCAAAATTTTCCGGTTGATTTGAGTGGTTTGGAAGAGGAAGGGAGGAGCTCTGTTTATGTTCCTAAAGGGGTACCTAATTACAATAATGGCTTTTATACCCCAAAAGTTGTACAAAGCACATTATTTGGTGGAAATTCACCAGATTTCCTTCCAGTAGACACAAAAAACCAAAAACAGTTTCTTTCGTTTGCTTGGTTTTTTATTTCTCGTTCGTGGAGCACCATTAATTCTTATGGATTTTACAACTGCGTTAGTTTTTCTATGAATTGGTTAATTTCAGATGGGTTGTATCGGATGCCACTTTATTTTTTTAATAGTTGTGTTACAATGTTACTAGCTCCTTTTGAAAGTTTATTTACCCGATTCATGAATGTTTTTATTATTATTTGTTTTATTTCTGTTTTTATAATTGTTCCTTCGTTTCTGTTTCTACTTTAATTTTTTTGCGTTTCACATTTTGAAACCGGTTAAATAATTTCCTTAAATTATTCACCCCTATTAAATCCTGTTTTATAAAAAGGTGACTAAAATCGTCTTTTTAATCAAAACTACCTCTCTACTTTGTTTTCCATCTCAATAGAATGTTCTTTTTGAATGCTTTCACCATCAAACTTGTTTTCTTATTTTTTTCAATATTTTTTTACATTTTAAATTGTTTCGTTAAGTTCGACGGGGAAGTTATTTACACTATTGATTTCACGATAATTTTCTTAATTGTTTTTTGTCTAATTAGTAATTCACAAAAATTTGAATCATCATATTCTTTTTTAGCTAGTAATTGGGATAGCTACGCGGCAAGTCGTAAAAAATTTTTAACAGCAGTGTTGACTACGAAAAACTCAATTGCAATTGTTTTTAGTGTTTTTGCTACTAGACAATTAGTTTGTCTAGAGACATTCGCTGTTAGCCGAAAGGCTCTTAATACCAACGTTAAAGCAAATTTGTTTAGTATTTTAGCTTAACAACAGAAAGGGATTATGATTTTTGAATTCTTCTTTTTGATTTTTTTTATTTTTGCTAGCTTCGGCTTAGCGCTTGTTTTATTCCTTATTACTTACAACCTAAAACCCTCAGTAAGTGATGCTGAAAAAGCTTCCATTTATGAATGCGGTTTTACTCCACTAAGTAGTACCAGACAGCGTTTCGACATTAAATTTTATTTAGTTGCAATTTTATTTATTATTTTTGACATAGAAATTGCTTTTTTATTTCCTTGGACATTAGTAGCTACTGAAGTTTCAGCAGTAGTGAACTTTTGGGTGTTTTTATTTTTGGTACTTTTAACTGTAGGTTTTTACTACGAATGGGTTTCTGGTTCTTTGAAGTGGCACTAATATTTTTTATTTGTGTTAAGAACCTTAAATAACAAAAAACAAAAAGAGTTTAAAGTGATATAATTATCGTTACAAAAACACTCTAAAAAATGGTAATCCAATTATTTAGTCCTTTTGAACAATTTGAGCTTTTTTATATTCATAAATTTTGTCCTTATTTTAAATTGTCAAACTATGACACATACGGGCTTCTTATATTAGTACTATCCTTGGCAATTTTTTACCTTAACGTTCGGTTTTTTAATTTTCAGGTATTTACTCCAAGTCGTTTTCAATCTGGCTTGGAAAAACTTTACACTTTTATTTTTGATTATTTTGTATATAAACCCCAACACGGTTTTATTGCTCAACAATTTTTTCCTTTATTTTTTAATTTGTTTATTTTAGTTTTATTCATGAATTTAATTGGTTTGGTTCCTTATAGTTTTACACTTACAAGTCACATTATGTTAACTTTTATGCTAAGCTTTTCGGTGTTTGTAGGTTTAACTATTTATATCATTATTTATAAAAAAAGCCATGCAATTCAATTGTTTATACCAGGAGGCGATGTTCCAAAAGCCTTAATTCCTTTCCTATTTGTAGTTGAGGTTATATCTTATCTTTCAAGAACTTTTAGTCTAGCAATTCGACTTTTTGCCAATATGATGTCAGGTCACGTTTTGTTACATATCTTAACTGGGTTCTGTGCATTTTTAATTGCTGATTTTGGTCTTGTAGGGGCTTTAGTCGCAACGATACCTTTTGCTCTAATATCAGCTGTTTTTGTTTTAGAAATTGGTATTGCTTTTGTTCAAGTTTATGTTTTTTGTATCTTAGTTAGTATTTACTTAGATGACTTGTATTCAACAAGTCACTAGCTATTATAGCTAGTGACTGACTCGTGAGTCGTTTGTAGTTGGGGTTTTCGTCTAGTGGTTAGGACGGAGCTTTTTCACAGCTTTAACACGAGTTCAAATCTCGTAAACCCCACCCACGACTATTGTGTTTTTCTATATTTAACTTTTTATAGACCTAAGTTTTACATATATATATATTATATAAAATAAACATTACTACAATTTAGGAATGGTGCCTCTACTAAAAAAAAATAATAGTTTACTGCTGCGCGGTGCTTTAACAAACCGTCCGGCATCTTTTAAAAGTCGTCCCTGGGAGCTTCGCTCGGTTTATACCATTGATGTTCTAGATACGTTAAATAATCTAGTTGAAGTTAATATTCGGGGTAACGATTTTATAAGAATCTTACCTATGGCAAGTAAATTTACAACTACCGAAGGAACCTGGATCTCTGATCGTATTCGTTATGCAGTTGATGCTTTTAGATTGCAACGTTTAGATAATCCTCTACTGGTTCTTAAAACAGGCGTTAACAGTAAAAATAGCTCATTTCGTGTAGCAAGTTGGAAGATCTTATTCAAAGTTATTAGTAGTAGCTTTAAGGTCCTAAAAACCTCTAAACTAAACGCCAAACTCTTTAATATAAATAATACAGCCCGCTTCCCTTTCTTTTACTTCTTTAATAAAAAAGGTATACCGTTAAGTCTTACAAGTCATTCGTTAATAGAGCATTTGTATGATCTTCTTTCTGTAAACTCTTATTTCCTTTTTAATTCATCAACTCTAAATACTACACTGGCGCAGATGCAAAGTGCAAGTCGCTCCATAACTATCACTGCAAGTAAGGCCCCTTTTTGTAGTGTGAATCTTAATAACTATTCAACAATATTTGTTGTTGGGTCAGAGTTGGCTTCTGCAAGCCCAGTCGTTTGGTCTAGTATTAATCAATTAGCATCAACAAAAAACGTTGAGGTTTTTACCTTTAGCGATGCACAGGCGACAAAGTTCAGCGCTTTGGTATCAAATTTTAAACATGTTGGATCTTTGTGTGATTTTAAAAAGCTACTTAATGGGTGCCATTGGTTAAGCACTAAGTTACACCAGTGTACTTTTACTAAAAAAAATCAGCTTATTGTTGTTAAGGTTGACTCTGTTAGTGATATAATTTTATTAAACTATATCAATCAACTTTCGTCGACTAGCGCAGGCTTCCGTCTTAATGTGTTTCCTATTTTTACTGCAAACACTTTAATACATGGCTTAACTTTGGGTCATTTCGGTGAGGTTCAAGATAGTTTAAAAAACGATTTTAGACTTTTTAGCCAACAATCTTTAGTTTGTCATAAAAACCCAACCAATGAGTTTTCTTACAAAAAATTATTAAAAGGGCACGAAAATAAAATTAACTCACCATTTTCCTTGTATTTATCATCACACGCAACCCCGACCCTTACACAATCAAATGCAGCTGTTCCTGTCTCAGCTTTTTTTGAAGAGTTAGTTTTTCTCAGAGATTTGATGGGCAATTTAAAAGAAACTAATCGGGTCATAACGGCACCGGGCTTATCAGCAGAGACTTCTAATTTTTTAATATTACTTTACGCTATGGTTACACAGAATTATGAAAAGCATGACTTGTTCTTAAGCTATCTCTTTAACTACGTATCAAAAAAATCAGCTCTTATAAAATCTCGTGTTTTAAAGCTTTCGGCCCTAAAAAGCCTTGCTAAGCTTTTTGCCGAAGAAAGTCTAACCTTATCGTCTTTTTTAAGGGTAGTTTTACCTTTAATGCATTCTAGCATTAATCCACGAGTTGCAATAAATTTAAATCCAAGTTTATTTTTAGATACTAGATCTGTCAAATCGACTATTTGGATAAACGCTAGACTAAGGTCTAATGGTTATTTGTCATTTGGCGATGAAATTACAATACATTCAAAAGCCTTATCAGCAATAAAAAAACAATTATCATAATTTATAGTTATCTATCATGCGCCGTACTCGCCCTTATTACCGTCGTCATAATCGTTTGCGTATTCGCATTTATTTATTTATTTTACGCGTAATTATTTTATTATTTCTATTTTATTTAGCATATTTACCATAAATTAAATACTTTAAAAAATGTTAAATTTCGAAATTCTTGCTTTAATATTTAATTTGAGCGTTTATTTTGCTCTTCTTTTCTTAATTCAAAACAGTAGTGTTTTGTTTTCAGTTCTAACCTTGATACTGATTGCTTGTTTATTTTCATTATATATCATAAGCTTTTCATCTTTCTTTATTGGTTTGCTTTATTTAGCAATTTATGTTGGTGCAGTTACAGTATTTATACTTTTTGTTGTAATGATGACAGACCTTTCACTTTCTGGTGTTGAAGATGGTGAGAGTGAGGTAGTCCCGCTAACTTTAGGAAATTTAAAAATCATTTCGTCCGTTACTTATGGAAAATTCTCTTCGTACAATTTTTTAATTAGCAATTTTTTAATTCTTGTAATTGTGTTTGGTTTTACAAGATTGCTTGAACACTTTGTTTTTTTTTCTTTTAACGAGCTTGGGTTTATACATAATGGTCTTTTTACCATCTTAAACCAACCTGCGGAGTCACAAACATTAGAATTAGCGTTTGCTCTGCTGCAGCAGCAGTTGGCACCTTTTCTTATTTTGGGTTTAATTATACTTATTACTCTAATCGGCTCAATATTCATTATTACCCAAAATAACAAGCAGATTGCTGGCGTTGGTCTTTCAGCTCTTTTTGATAGTTCATTACTAAAACAACCAAGCCGTAAATCACAGGATATGGACGTTCAACTGTTGGCTGAATCAAAAAATTCAATAAAACTTAACGCCTCTAGCTTTTAATTCTAATAAAGTTTTTATAATATTAATAAAAAATCTAATAAAATTCGTTTATCAAAATTATTCTATTTTAGTGTTAAAATGTTTTGGGAAAAATTTAAAACCATTGTTAAAAAAATTTACTTAAGTCTTACAGACAAAGAGGCTTGGTTAGCTTTATTTTTTAGTGTTTATTTTAATATCAGTAAGCTTCGTAATAAGATTAGTAATATTAAATTTGATGTTATTACCGATACACTAGGCCGCTACATTAAGTTGTATTTATACGTTACTTTTACACTTTATTTTATATTCTCTCTTGAAACTGCTTTTTGGATTTTTTTTCTTGGCCCTACTAGTAACGGGTGGGTTTATGATATACTGTGTGCAAATAATGATATTGAGACTATTCTCAATATGTTAGGTTTTGGACTGGTTCTTAAGGCTTTGGGGTGTCTACTTGCACTTCTCTTTTTTATTTCACGGTTCATTTCTTTGGTCTGTTCTTTTGGTGAATACTGCTTCTGGAAATTCTTTGGGTTTTCTACTGAAACTCAGGCACTCGAATTGCCTGTAGAGAGCTTTTTTGACAACCCACAGGTTCTGTTATTGCTTAGTTTTTTATGGAATTTTTTATTAACTGTTGTTGGTATCTTACTAGCTACTGCCCTTTTAACACTACTGGAGCGTAAAATAATGGCCTCTGTTCAGCGCCGTAGAGGACCCAACGTTGTTGGATTTTTTGGCCTTTTACAACCTTTTGCTGATGGATTGAAACTCGCAATAAAAGAAACTACTGTTCCAAAATTGGCCACCAAGACTCTTTTTGTTTTAGGACCCATTATTTCATTTGGTTTAGCTGTTTTTGGTTGGGTTTTAATACCATTCCCAACCTGGTTACACTCAACAAAAGATTACACCTACTACAGTAGCTTTAGTTTTTTTAATCAAACGGTTCCCGGTTCGTCAGCAATTGATCTAGAGGTTGGATTACTTTTTTTATTTGTTGTTGTTGCATTGCACGTTTACGGTGTTTTATTTGGAGGATGGGGAAGTAATTCTCGGTATGCCTTGTTAGGTGCACTGCGGGCAACGGCGCAAAGTATTTCTTATGAGTTGGTTATGGGATTTACTTTATTAATTTTAGCTTTGTGCCATGGTGGCTTTAGCCTTTTGGTTATTATTTACGATCAGTCAGTGGTTTGGAATATGTTTTCACTTTTACCAGTTTTTTTAATCTTTTATGTATGTGCTTTAGCGGAATTAAATAGAACTCCGTTTGATTTAGTTGAAGCCGAGGGGGAGTTGGTTGCAGGATACAATGTTGAGTATTCAGCTATGATGTTTGCTCTTTACTTTTTGGGTGAATATATCTCTATTATCTTTTCAGCTTTTACTATGGTAACTTTGTTTTTAGGAGCTTGGTTTTTTCCTTCTTTCTTTAGTTTAATAACGTTTGTTTTTTCATGTTTGTTTTCAAACACAATTTTTTCTTTTATAATTTTTTTATTTTCTGTTTTAGCTTTTGTTTTAAAAATCACTGTTGTTATTATAAGCTCGCTTATGATTCGATTTGTGCTTCCTAGATATCGTTATGACCAACTGATGAATATTGGATGGTTGGTTTTTTTACCGATTTCTCTATTTTTTCTGATTTTTTATGCAAACATCGTATTGTTTTAGATACGTTGTTTGGTTTTTTATATGGTTTGTTTACGGTCTTACAAGATTTGTTAAAGTGTACAACCTTTGTGTTTATATTCTTTTAGTCTACTGTTTAGTAAATAAAACAAATTTATACACGTACTATATAAAATGAATTTTTCAAAACCTATCCTTCAAGAAAGATTACTTATTGATTCATCTAATTCTGATAAGGGACATTTCCATTCATTTCATTTAGTTCGTCCAAGTTATGCGCCCATATTTTGCTCTATTTCTGCTTTATTTCTGGTATTAAGTGCTGTTTCGTTTTTTCATTCTAAGGCTATCTTAATTTGTATACTTACTTCGTTATTTTTATTGATTTCAGGTATGATTATTTGGTGGCAAGAGGTTATTGAGGAATCTTATGTCTACCATACTGCTGTTGTTCGTCGTGGTTTACGTTTAGGTTTTATTTTATTTATTGTTTCAGAAGTAATGTTTTTCTTTGGCTTTTTTTGGGGATTTTTTCATTCAAGTTTATCACCTAGTGTATTCATTGGTGGCGTTTGGCCCCCTCCTGGGATAGAGCCGTTTAACCCTTGGACTGTACCCTTAGCAAACACTTTAATTTTGTTGCTATCTGGGTGCTCAATTACATGGGCGCACCACAGTTTTTTAGCAAACCCAAAACATTCTCCCTATTCTCGAGTTTCTACAGATGATGAGAACTTTATGAATACTCGTACAGCTTTCTTTACAACTATTGTTTTGGCTGCATGTTTCACTTGTTTACAGCTTCTTGAATATTGTGAAGCACCTTTTAGTATTTCAGACAGCGTGTATGGGTCGACTTTCTTTTTAATGACTGGATTTCACGGTCTTCATGTCATTATTGGAACTATTTTTATTGTTGTTTGTTTCACTCGATTTTTATCTGGTCGATTAACTTTTAAACAACATTTAGGTTTTGAGTTTGCGGCTTGGTATTGGCATTTTGTTGATGTAGTTTGGTTATTTTTATTTGTTTCAATTTACTGGTGGGGCGGTAGTTTGTTCGACAGCACTGTTGGTTTTGAAATTTTTGCATAATTTAATATTTACTATTGTTTTACAAAACAATAGTAAATATTAAATTATGTTGAGCCCAATTAAACATTTAGTTATCCTTAGTTTAATTGGAAGAACAATAACCTTCTAAGTTATTGGTACTGGTTCAAGTCCAGTAGGACTGGTGTGGTTTTTTTCACAAAATGTTGTGTTGTTTCGTCCTTATATGATAAAAAGTTAAAAAATGAGTAATTTCACAACTTTAAAAACTTTACAAACATTTCCTAAACTTACTAAGATTCAAAATTTTGCATTGAATTTTGGCCCGCAGCACCCAGCGGCTCATGGGGTTTTGCGTCTAATTTTAGAATTAGACGGCGAAGTTGTTAAACGCGCCGATCCCCATATTGGTTTATTACACAGAGGAACTGAAAAACTTGCTGAATATAAAAATTACACACAAATTTTACCCTATCTAGACCGTTTGGATTATGTATCCATGATGGCACAAGAGCACGCTTACTCTTTAGCAGTTGAAAACTGCTTTGGTGTAATCGTACCTTTTAGAGCTCAGTTAATTCGCGTTATTTTTGCTGAGATTACCCGTATCTTGAATCATTTACTTGCTATTACTACTCACGCTTTGGATGTCGGGGCTCTTACTCCTTTTCTTTGGGGTTTTGAAGAACGAGAACGTTTAATGGAATTTTACGAGCGCGTTTCGGGTGCCCGAATGCACGCTGCTTACATTCGGCCCGGGGGGGTTTCTCAAGATATTCCTATTGGGCTTTGCGACGATATTTTACAGTTTTGTGATCAGTTTTCTTCGCGTTTGGATGAAATTGAAGAACTTTTAAGTGAAAATAGAATTTGGAAACAACGGCTAGTTGATGTGGGGGTTGTAAACTATTTGGATGCAATAAACTTTGGGTTTAGTGGTGTTATGTTACGTGGTTCAGGTATCTGTTGGGATTTACGGGAGGCTCAACCTTATGATAGTTATGAACTTTTTAAATTTAATATCCCAACAAGTGCACGGGGAGACTGTTTCTCAAGATATTTAATACGACTTCGTGAAATGCGGGAAAGTCTTTCCATTATAGGTCAAGCTTTAAGGATCCTACCCCCGAGCGGTTCAATAAAGCTTCAAGATAATAAAATCGTTCCGCCTTCACGTGCTAATGCTAAATTTTTTATGGAGTCGTTGATTCATCATTTTAAGCTTTTTTCAGAGGGAATGGTTGTTCCTCCTGCTCAGATATATTCTGCAGTTGAAGCTCCAAAAGGCGAGTTCGGTGTTTTTATTGTTTCAGATGGGACAAATCGCCCGCTACGCTGCCGTATCAGAGCCCCTGGGTTTGCTCATCTGCAGTCTTTGGAGTTTATGGCAGTAGACCATATGATTGCTGATGTGGTTACAATCATTGGAACACAGGATATTGTTTTCGGAGAAATTGACCGTTAAAATTGATTCAGGTCGTTTTTTCGCATTCAGGGTGTAGTTTAACTGGTAGAACGTTGGTCTTTGGATCCAAAAACAGAGGTTCGAGTCCTTTCACCCGAAGGTAGGATGTTCTATTTTTTATAGAACATCCTACTATTCACCTTTTTGTTGTATTTCTAGAAGAACCGTGGTGTAAGTTTATTATAACATATCAACGCTAGTTTGAAGATATTGGTTAAAGTCCAATCGGTTATTGTAGTTTGTTGTAATTTATTTACATATGCATATTACTTTATCAATTTAAACATGCTTTTCACTCGTTTAATAAAACAGCATTCAATACTTACAACCCTTTACAAAGAGTCTATCTCATATTTAAGCCCAACAAATTTAAACGGTTGGTGGAACTTTGGGTCGCTTGCTCTTCTTTGTCTAGTTGTTCAAGTTGCAACAGGAATTTTTTTGACTATGCATTATATTCCTCACGAGTCAATGGCTTTTGGGAGCGTTGAACATATTATGCGTGATGTTAATAGCGGATGGTTGATTCGTTATGTTCATGCAAACGGAGCATCTTTTTTTTTTATGGTAGTTTATTTTCACTTGTTTAGAGGGCTTTATTTTGGCTCTTATACCTATCCTCGTCAGGAGGTTTGGAACATTGGTGTTGTTATTTTGTTAATTATGATTTTAACAGCCTTTTTGGGTTACGTATTACCTTGGGGTCAAATGTCTTTTTGGGCTGCGACTGTAATCACTAGTTTGGTTTCAACTGTTCCTGTTGTTGGTGTTGATATTGTCTATTGGTTATGGGGTGGTTTTAGTGTTTCGACAGTAACTCTTAATCGTTTTTTAAGTCTTCACTATTTATTACCTTTTGTTTTAATTTTTTTAGTCTTATTGCATCTAGTCTTTTTACATGAAGCGGGATCTGGGAACCCTTTGGGTATTGATAATAAGTTTTTTGGAAACCAATATGTTGATGCACAAAGATTCCACCCGTTTTACACAATTAAAGATTTGCATGGAGTTCTTTTGTATTCTATATTCTTTTTATTTTTTGTTTGCTTTGCTCCTAATTTTTTTGGCCATCCAGACAATTATATACCAGCAAATCCGGACCAGACCCCCGCACATATAGTTCCAGAGTGGTATTTTTTACCTTTTTATGCTATATTGCGTTCTGTTCCTAATAAGCTATTAGGTGTTATTTTACTACTTTTAGCTATTATTGTTTTATTGGTTTTTCCAATTTTGGTTAATAAAACTATTAATGTTCGGTCTAACACCTTTAAACCACTATCACAGTTTGTTTTTTGGTTGTTTGTAGTAAACTGCCTAGTGTTGGGCTGGGTTGGCGGAAAGTCAATTGAGTATCCATACACTGAAATTGGCTTTTTATCTACGGTTTTTTATTTTGGATATTTTATTATTATTTTACCGTTTTTACATGTTTTGGAAACTTATGGTTTGGGTCTTTATCTACCAAAAAGTCCTAAAAATTCATTATTTGTAAGACGTTATGTTCGTAGTTCTGGCTCCCTTTTAACCGCCTTAGGCTTAAAAAGGAGCCAAGCCTATGCAGTTCATATGAGCTTTTTTAGGATTTACTATTGGTATATTCGATTTTGGCCTAGTACTTTTGGTCGTGTTTTTATGATTTTACTTGTAGAAGCAATTGGTTTTTGTTTAACTGGTTACGCAATAAAACGGCGTATGCATCGAAGTCAAACTTTTGAGTTTTGCATGTATTCCATAATCAAAAAGCACACCCTTCTTCTACCTAAGTGGCTTGCTAAGCTTATTTGGAAAGTTTATTTTTTTTTTCCAATTCCTTAACGAGTCCTTAACGCAAGTAAGAGAATTCTCTTACTTGCGTTATTATGCTGTGTTGTAATTGGTAACATTTCAGGCTCATACTCTGACGTTGGTAGTTCAAACCTACCCAGCTGGACTCTAATTAGTAAATTATACGGACCGTTCTACAGTTTAAGGTGTCTTTGGCGTTATAGTGTTTTTTTTTTTTTTTTTTTTTTTTTTTTTATTT
>WBUV01000420.1 GCA_008933525.1 Bacteroidales bacterium
ATAGAACCTCTTTTTTTATTACGCAAGGGAGATTAGAATAAATAAGTGTTAAAAAGTGTTTCGTTAATCTTAGGCGTCTGATTCACAGAAAAATCAAATTTGAAAATAAACTAAAAAAACTTAAAAAATGTTGCAGAGTGCTCAAATTAGGCAGAAAAGCCTTATCTTCGCATACCTTATTATATATATGAATTCATTAATTCTTTTTTAAAAATGGCCATTAAAGAAAAACTAGTAATTATTCCAACTTACAACGAGAAGGAGAATATTGAAAAGATGATTAACAAGGTTATGTCGTTGGTAGGCGATTTTAACCTGCTCGTGGTTGATGATGGCTCCCCCGATGGAACTGCTCAAATAGTAAAGGATCATCAAGCAATTTTTCCTGGGAGAATTCATATTCTTGAAAGGGCGGGCAAGCAAGGGCTTGGCACAGCATATATTGCAGGATTTAAGTGGGCTTTGGAGCATAACTATGAGTATATTTTTGAAATGGACGCTGATTTCTCCCATAATCCTGAAGATTTGATCCAACTTTACGAGGCGTGTGCCAATGGAGCCGATTTAGCTATCGGATCTAGATATATAAAAGGTGTCAATGTGGTAAATTGGCCAATAGGAAGAGTGCTGATGTCGTACTTTGCATCAAAATATGTGCGAATTGTTACCGGCATGAAGATTATGGATACAACTGCAGGATTCAAATGCTATAAAGCCAACACCCTGCGATCGATAAATCTTGATAAAATCAAACTTATTGGATATGGGTTTCAGATTGAAATGAAATTTACAGTTTGGAAATTAGGATTTAACATTGTTGAAGTGCCAATCATCTTCACCGACAGAAAACTTGGGTCGTCGAAAATGAGTGGTGGCATATTCAACGAGGCTTTGTGGGGAGTTGCTTTAATGAAAATAAAAAGTTGGTTCTCCTCGTATAAGAAAGTTCACGTTAGAGTCTAATTCTGTATTGTTTATAATTCAAACTTAGCACATGGAAAAAATTGCGATAATTAATGCCTTAATTATTAATGAAGGTAAGCGTACAAAAGGAACTGTTATCATTAATAATGGTGTAATTGAGCATATTATCGCTAATGATACTTCGAAAGTTAGTTCGTATAATGCAACTCGAGTTATTGATGCAGAAGGATTATTCTTAATTCCAGGTGTAATTGATGATCAGGTTCATTTCCGCGAACCAGGCTTAACCCACAAGGGAGATATCTACACAGAATCGAAAGCCGGAGTTGCAGGTGGTGTAACCTCTTTTATGGAAATGCCCAATACCAACCCTCAAACAACCACCATTGAACTTCTTGACGAAAAATTCAAGATCGCATCTGAAAAATCGTTGGCAAACTACTCATTTTACCTCGGTGCTACAAATGATAACATTGACGAAATTGTCAAACTAAATCCAAAAAAGGTTTGTGGAATCAAGATTTTTATGGGATCGTCAACTGGCAATATGCTGGTTGATAGCAGAGAGTCGTTGGATAAGATTTTTAAGCTCTCGCCCACATTAATTGCAACGCACTGCGAGGATGAAACAACAATTCGCAATAACATTGAACTATACAAGCAGAAGTATGGCGAAAACCTTGACTTTAAGTATCATGCCGAAATAAGAAGCGAAGAAGCATGTTACCTGTCATCTAGTTTAGCTGTTGAACTTGCAAAAAGACACGGTTCGCGGTTACATATTTTACACCTATCCACCGCAAAAGAGCTATCGCTCCTCGATAATAAATTACCATTGAAGGACAAAAAAATAACAGGAGAAGTATGTGTTCATCATCTTTGGTTTAACAGCAGTGATTACGATAAACTTGGCTGGAGAATTAAATGGAACCCTAGCGTAAAAACAGAAGCAGATAGACTAGCGCTTATCGATGGTCTTAAAAACAACCTGCTAGATGTTGTTGCAACCGACCACGCCCCTCACCTACTAGAGGAAAAGAATAATACGTATTTTAAATCGGCATCGGGAGGGCCAATGGTTCAACACTCATTACTGGCAATGTTTGAACTTTCTAGGAAAGGTCATTTTAGCTTGGAAACCGTTGTGGACAAGATGTGCCATGCTCCTGCAATTCTTTACAAAATTGAGAAAAGAGGTTTTATCCGTGAGGGTTACCATGCAGATTTAGTTTTAGTTAACCCAAATTCAAGGCAAACCATTACAAAGGATTCCTTGCTTTACAAGTGTGGATGGTCGCCACTGGAAGGCGAAACTCTAAGCGCCTCTGTACAAATTACCATGGTAAACGGTAAGATAGTCTATGAAAATGGTAAGTTTGATGAATCGAGCAAAGGAAATGCCCTCGAATTTAACGTATAACTATCTCATTTATAAATCAATTTAACATATTATAAAAGAAGGTTCGAAACATTTTGCTCTTGATATCGTTTCCTTATGATATCTACATATCAGAATGATATCTAACATTTCCCTATCCATAAAAATCATGATAAACTTAAGAAAGCAACGCTTTCAGGTTATTATCTTTTCACTTTTGACCTTAGTGTTTGCATCATCCTGTAACTTAGGCAAGGAAAGAGAAGCAAAACACGTTTGGATTGATTTTAATGATTCAACATCTGCAACCAAAAATGTTGAACTGGATACGTCAAAATCTATTAAAGTAGCTATTGCTTCAATAATCTCGCCACAGGAAACATTTAATCAATACAACAATATCCTAAAGTATATTGAAGAAAAACTTAACCGAAAGGTTGTGCTAATTCAACGTAAAACATACAAGGAAGTAAATGCTTTACTCAAAAAAAATGAAATAGACTTGGCCTTCATCTGCTCTGGAGCCTATATCAATGGAACTAATAACGACGCTCTTTCGCTACTAGTTATACCTGTCCGAAACGACAGAAAGTATTATCAAACTTACCTAATAGCGCATAAGGAATCTGAGATAAAGAGATTTGGCGACTTAAAGAATAAAAAGTTCGTTTTCTCGGATTCTCTTTCGAACACCGGTATGCTTTACCCTTTAAAAAGATTGAAGGATTTGCACACCACCAAGGAAGCATTCTTCGCAGAAACTTACTTTTCCCACGCCCACGATTACTCCATTGAGTTGGTTAGCCGAAGCATTGTTGCTGGGGCATCGGTCAATAGCCTTATATACGACTATATTGCAA
>WBUV01000421.1 GCA_008933525.1 Bacteroidales bacterium
GAACTTTGCTAAAGCATTCGATGTAAAGTTTCTCAATAAGGAAAGTGTTTTGGATTATGTTTGGGCAACCTCATGGGGTGTTTCTACCCGTTTAATGGGTGCTTTGGTAATGACTCATTCTGATGATAATGGATTGGTTCTTCCTCCAAAATTGGCTCCAACCCAAGTTGTATTTGTACCTATATATAAGAGTGATGAGGAACTATCACAAATTAGAGCAAAAGTAGAAGTGCTTAGGGCTGAACTTACCAAAAAAGGCGTTACAACCCATTTCGACGATAGGGATAACTACAAACCAGGGTATAAGTTTGCAGAATATGAAATGAAAGGGTATCCTGTTCGAATTGCAATTGGCCCTAAAGATTTAGAGAAAGGTACTGTTGAGGTTGCAAGGCGCGATACTCTTCAAAAGCAATCGATGCCTCAGGAAAATCTTGCCGATTCAATTGTGAAATTGTTGGATGAGATTCAGCTAAACCTATTCAATAAGGCTGTGGATTTTAGAACTGTTAACACTACAGTTGTTAACAACTACGACGAGTTTAAAAAGGTTATTGCAGAAAAGGGAGGTTTTGTTTTAGCACACTGGGATGGTACTGTTGAAACCGAGCAAAGAATTAAGGAGGAAACAAAGGCTACAATCCGATGCATTCCTATTGATGGAGATGTAGAGGAAGGTGCATGTATTCTAACTGGAAAGCCTTCGAAACAGAGAGCGATTTTTGCTCAGGCATATTAGATTTGTTGCAAAAAAATAACATTCGTATATTTGGGTAATTAACCAAAAAAATATACATCCTTATGGATAATACTCAGCAGGAACCTAAACAACTTATTACAGGGCTTCTTACCGAAAAGGCTGTACTGAAACAGAAAATTTACGATAATACCTTTGAGGTTTTTAACTTGATTAAGGAAGTTCTACATGAAATGTCGAATGACCTAAACTTTAATCTAAGGAATGTAGATAAGCGTGTTAGGCTTGAGTATAGAGATAGGGGTAAATACGAGGCTGAAATTAGAGTTGCTGGTGATTTGCTTATATTCAGCATGCATACCAATATCTTTGAGTTTGATCGCGATCATAGTATATGGAAATTGTCCTACGTTAAGGAAAACAAATTGGCTTCCTACTGTGGAATAATAAACGTTTACAATTTCCTTACCGATTCATTTAAGTATAACAGACTTGACGACTTGGGCTACCTTATTGGAAGAATATTTATCAATAAAGATTATCATTACTTTGTAGAGGGGAAGCGACAAATGGGTTTTCTTTACAATAATTTTGGTACTGCTACAATTGATAAAGAGTCGTTGAGGCAAATAATTGAATCGGCAATTCTTTATGCTCTTGATTTCGACCTGCTCGTTCCGCCTTACGATATGGTAAAAATTGCATCGGTTATGCAAATGAATACTAAAATTGAGAATTCAAAATTGCAAACTGGTAAGCGCCTAGGGTTTAAGTTTAACTCCGATGATGTTCTAGAAGAAAACAAATAGTATAAATTTTAATAAGCTTAGTCATGAAAAAATATTTAGTTTATGCACTTGCCGCATCAATTGCATTTACATCATGTGGTACTAAACAAAAAGAGGAGGAGAAGTCTCCCATGCAAAAGAAAGTAGATGAATTTGCACCAGTTGAGCTCCGCTCAGATATTATCCATTTGTCGGCAAAAGAACGTCAAATGCTGCCGTACCTTTTTGAGGCTGCTCAACTAATGGACGATATATTTTGGCTTCAGGCTTATGGAAATAAGGAAAACTTATTTGCAGGAATTGAGGATGAAGCAATGGCTGCCTTTGCCGAAATTAATTACGGCCCTTGGGAACGTTTAGGTAATAACAAACCGTTTATCGATGGATACGGTGAAAAACCTCTTGGAGCACAATTCTATCCATTAGATATGACTAAGGATGAATTTGAAGCATTCGATTCTAAGGACAAAACAAGTTTATATACTGTAATTCGTAGGAATGCAGAAGGTAAACTCGAGTCAATCCCATACCATGTTGCGTATAAGGAGCAAACAGCCAAAGCTGTAGATTTAATTCGTAAAGCTGCCGAGTTGGCCGAGGACGAAGGTTTGAAAAAGTACTTAACGCTCCGTGCTGAAGCGTTACTTACTGACGATTACCTTGCTAGTGATATGGCTTGGATGGATATGAAATCGAACAACATTGATTTTGTGGTTGGTCCAATTGAGAATTACGAGGATGCTCTTTTTAACTACAAGGCTGCTCACGAGGCGTACATTTTGATTAAAGATATTGATTGGACTCAAAAAATTGGTCGATTTGCCTCGTTACTTCCTAAACTTCAGGAAAGCTTACCTGTTGATCAACCATACAAAAAAGAGGTTCCGGGTTTAGACTCAGATTTGGGTGTTTACGATGTTGTTTTTTATGCAGGCGATTGCAATGCAGGTAGTAAAACCATAGCGATTAATTTACCTAACGATCCAAAAGTTCATTTAGAGAAGGGTAGTAGGAAGTTACAACTTAAGAATGCAATGAAATACAAGTTCGATAAAATTCTATTACCTATTGGAAATATTCTTATTGATGAGAGTCAACGTGGACATATAAAATTCGATGCCTTTTTTGAGAATGTTATGTTTCACGAAGTGGGACATGGGCTTGGTATAAAAAATCTTGTTAAAGGTAAAGGTACTGTTCGCGAGGCTATGAAAGAAATGTATAGTTCATTGGAGGAAGGAAAAGCCGATATTATGGGATTGTATATGGTGTCGAAACTTGCCGAAATGGGCGAATTACCAGAGAAGGATATGATGGATAACTATGTTACATTTGTTGCTGGAATATTCCGCTCTGTAAGATTTGGTGCTGCATCCTCCCATGGAAAAGCAAATATGGTTTGTTTCTATTACTTGCAGGAGCGTGGTGCTTTTGAGCGAAATACCGAAACTGGAACTTACAAGGTTAACTTCGATAAAATGACAGAAGCGATGAACTCCTTAGCAAAAGACATTTTAACGCTACAGGGTAATGGTGATTACGAAGGAACTAAGAAACTTTTTGCCGAGAAAGGATTTATTGGTGAGGAACTTCAGAATGATCTAAATAGGGTTGCTGAGGCAAATATCCCGCGCGATATTAGATGTATACAAGGCAAAGAGATGCTAGGAC
>WBUV01000006.1 GCA_008933525.1 Bacteroidales bacterium
CTTCAGGACTCGCCCCGAGAAAAGTAAAGTTGGAGCATGGGCATCGCCACAAAGCACTGTAATTCCAAGCCGCAGATACCTCGAAAACTTAATGTCCGATTTCGAAGAGGAATTCCACAACAAAAGCATTGCCCGCCCAAAGAATTGGGGTGGTTATATTCTAAAACCCACACTTTTTGAGTTTTGGCAGGGTAGACCTAACCGCTTACACGATAGAATCCAATACTCATATATCAACGAAAAATGGGTGATTGAAAGACTTGCGCCTTAACCTATAAGTTTGTTAATCTTATCGAAAAGAGCCTCGGAGTCGAGTGGTTTTGTGATATAATCGTCGCAACCACTTTCGATACTTTTATTTAGTTCCGATTGTAAAGCATAGGCAGTTTGAGCAATGATAGGCAAATCAGGCTTAACTTTTTTGAACTCTATTGCAAGGTCATAACCATCGGCATCGGGCAATCTAATATCTAGCAGAACCAGATCAATAGTTTTTTCCTGTTTGAATAGCCTGCGAGCTTGATTAGCGCTAGATGCAAAAATAATACGGGCTCCTTTTCGTTCCAAAATCCTTTCAAAGTAGAGGCGGATGTCCTTGGTATCCTCAACAACAAGTATAGTTTTCCCTTTCAAAGAGAAACTCTCTCCTCTAAAATCTTTACTATCTTTCTTGGGATGAAAAGAATCGTTTTCTTCGTCAATTATGTATGGTATAGTAAAGAAGAACTCGGAACCCTCTCCCACCAAACTTTCTACCCATATATGCCCCCCAAGTAACTCAACCAACCCCTTAGAGATTGCTAAACCAAGACCCGAACCACCGTATAATCTGGTATACGAATCGTCGGCTTGTCGGAACCTTTCAAAAATAAGCATCTGGTTCTCCTCCGATATTCCAATCCCTGTATCTTTTACATAGCATTGTATTCGTGGTAAATGGTCGTCAATAATTACAGTGTAACCAAACTTGATGTTTCCGCTTGGAGTAAACTTAATGGCATTGCTAAGAAAGTTAGTTAGTATTTGTCGAATACGAACGGGATCGGAGTATACACTGAATGGTGAAGGATTTGCTAGTTCTGGGCGGAAAAGCATTGTTTGAACATTCTCTTTTGTTTTAAGTTGAGTAGAAAAGACCAAAAACAACTCCTCCATTAGCTGATTCAAATCGAAATAACTCTTCGCCAAACGCAGTTGATTTGATTGAATTTTTGAAATATCGATAATATCCTCAATTAGTGACAACAACTGGTTACCGCTATTCTGGATTAAATCAACATATTGCTTTCCTGTTTCGGAGAGCTGTTCGTCGGCCTTAATAAGTTGAATAAACCCAAGCACAGCATTCATCGGGGAGCGAATCTCGTGGCTCATATTCGAAAGGAATGCGGTTTTAAGCCTATCGGACTCTTCGGCTTTCTCCTTTGCTCGTATTAACTCCTGCTCTGTACGTTTACGTTCACTGATATCATTTGCAATCCCAACAAGTGCCATTGGCAATCCATCGTCGTCGAAAACACACGATGTGGAAAGGTAAATTGGGAAAACGGAGCCATCCTTCTTCACATTAATCAACTCGCCCTGCCATCCAGTTTTAATTGTTTCCTCCAAAATTGTTTGACCATGCTCCATTTCTGCATCAATAGGTTTTAGTAGCGAAGCATTTTTGCCCACAATTTCTTCGAGCGAATATCCGTATATGCTTGTAAACGCTGGATTAACGTACAAGAAATTATTGTTTAAATCCGTAATTGATATACTGTCGTGAACATTGGTTACTGCTTGTGCCAACATACGAACCTCTTCTTCAACTTTCTTTCTCTGAGTTATATCTCTCTGAAGTACAAGAAAGATATTATTTCCCGAAGGCACTATTCGTGTTTCGTAGTAGTAGGTTTCATTGCTAAAAATGACCTGATATTCAAATGTTTCGAGAGCAAACCCTTGTTTACCATTGGAAATTGCAAGGGTAAACTTATCAAAAACATCTTGTGGATAAATCTCCTTTAACGATTTGCCGAGCATTTCAATGGTTAACGTAGGATAAAAACTTTGCTCGGTAGGTGCAAAATCAATAAGTAAACAATTCTCTGTGATCCGGAAAAGCTGATCGGGAATTGCGGAAACCATAGCCCTAAATTTCTCCTCGCTATCGCGAACCGAGTCGATTGCAAGTTTTCGATCGGTGATATCGAGAATTACACCATCGATATAGTAGATCTCCTTGTTGGCGCCATAATTAACTCTTGTTTGATTTCTGACCCATATCTTAGATCCATCTACCTTTTGCATCTCCTCCTCGCTAGGCAAATTAAGATCATCGTTACCTTTTTCAACTAAGTCTGTGATAAAATCATTATTTGTAAAGGCAGAGATATTTTGTCCTATCAATTTGTCGACAGATATAAACCCAAGTATATTAGCAAATGCAGGATTGGAGTATATTATATCGCCGGAGGGTGATAATCGGTATAATCCTACGGGGATTTGCTCGGTTAAACTCCTATACTTATCCTCGCTCTCCTTAAGTATGGCTTCGGCATTCTTTCGCTCCGAAACTTCGCGAGCCATGGCCATGACAACCTGCAAGCCAAAGTAAGTTCCCTTGCTAAGAATTATTTCGTTTGGGATAGCATCGCCATTCTTTTTTCGACCCCAGAATTCCAATGTTTGGCTGTGACCTTGATATGCTAATTTTAACTTTCGTTTTATCTCCGAAAAATCGTTCATTTCGGGCTCTGCAATATCTTCGGGAGTAAGACCAACTATCTCTTCCTTTGAATAGCCGTACATCTTTTGTCCATTAACATTGACATCCAGAAATACTCCACTGGAGTCAAGGATGTAAATGGCCTCACTGGCATTATCGAATAAACCTCGGTAGCTCTCCTCGCTTTCTCGAATAGCCTTTTCAGTTTCCTTTCTAAGGCTAATATCGCGAATAAATACTATTGTAATGGTATCGCCCTGAAGGACGGTTAGGTTGACGTTAAACTCAACAGGTACGGGCTCATTATTCGAATTCACAAGGACAGTTTCGTAAATTGAGGGTTCTACGCTCCCATTAAGGCGTCGTTCGTATCTGCTCAATATTTTACTGCGCTCATTAGGATGTACAAATTTTGTGATAGGCTGCCCAATAAAAACATCTGGAGTAATGGAAAGCATCTCCAAAATTCTAGGGTTTGCGTAAGTAATCAATCCTTCCTTCGCGTATATAATTCCATCGTTTGAGTTCTCAACTAAAATCTGATACTTTTCCATCGAGTCAAAAAGAGCCTCTTCGGCCTGCTTTGCCCTCGATATATCAGTTGAAACATCGAGTATTCCGAAATTTCCATCAGGAAAAATTACCCGAGCCTCGTGAAGCTGAACATAACGTTTACTGCCGTCCTTCCTATAGTTGTAAACCTCTGTTATAAGTGATTCTCCATTGATTATTCTTCGGATATTTATATCAACCTGAGGCTTAATATCGTCAGAAACTAAATCGTGAAACCTCATTTTAATCAATTCCTGTGGGTTATACCCCAACATTTCGCCAGCAGCTTGATTTGTGAAAAGAATATTCCCATGATGATCGGCCAACAAAATTCCGTTGGGTGACTGTTCAAAGAGAATCCGCCATGCTTGCTCTTCGGGAATAATTTTTTTTAACCGAACATGATTAGAGTTTACGTTCTTATCGGAGAAAGTTGATGCAAAAACCTGCATCCGCTTAATACTTGTTAGTTCAATTACTAATTCCAACTCTCGGCTAGTACACGAAGTGCTAATTTGATTTGATTCACAGATAATGTCAAACTCATCGGAATGCTTCAGAATATCTCCATCCAGATAGTAAACAAAAGGCTTATCGAGATATTTTTTTGAAAGTGATATTAATATGTCTTTCTGATTTAAACTTGAAACACCTATTATGCAAACATTAAAACTAGGCAAATCAATATCGGAGGCTATATTCTCCATAACAACACATGAATAACCTAATCCTTCCAATGAATCCTGAAAACTCTCCAATGGAAGGACCCCGTTCACTATCAGTATTGCTACCTTTGAAGCCATAAAAACAGCCTTTTACGGTTGTAATTTATAATAATTTTTCCAATTGTATCATGCACACAAAAAAAAACCCTGCGAAAAAACGCAGGGTCTTAAGTTTTGTTGAATATTTTTCCTATGCAATATGGATATACTGCTCAACCAGTGTCTTAATTTCGTCATCCTTCCCGTAAATCCTCTCGCTTAAACCTTTGTCGTTGAACGATTTCAACTTCTTGATTTTAGAATCAATCATTCCTTTTGGGAAGATACCATCGGCTTCAAAGATTGCTCGCTTCTTGTCCAAAATTTCAGCAGACTCGAAACACGATGCTGGTAATTGATTTAACGATGCTAATTTATCTTTGAATTCAGGGCTAAATATATTTACGTGAGCATATAGTTTCTCAGCCATTTCCAATGAATCGGCACGACGAATACCGTTCAACGAAGCAATAATTAATCCGGCAACAGTTAAATGAGGATCGGCGGAACCATCTGCAACACGGAACTCGTAAGTTTGCTTGCTTTCCTTTGGACCTTGACACCCACATTCAACAGGATTAGCATCAGCAATCATATTGTTAGCTCCAGTCCAACCAAGAGGAACACGCACAACAACCGAACGGTTTCTATCGCCCCAGCATATATAGGTTGGAGCCTCTTGATGTGGCACTAAGCGCAAGTATGAAGTAGGTATTGTATTTCCAAAAGCAGTTAAAGCATCAGCAGAATCAAGGATTCCTGCAATCATTCTCTTAGCTAAAGGACTTAGCTTATTGTCCTCTACTAGCAAATTGTGTCCATCCTTCTCAATTAACATATGGAAATGCAGTCCGCTACCGGCTTTACCTACAATGATTTTTGGTGCATAACTAATCTCAACGCCGTAGCGATATCCTAGCATACGTACAATCCACTTAGCTATTACCAATTGGTCAACAGCATCCTCAGCATTGGTGGGTAAAAACTCTATCTCGTGTTGTTCATAGAGCTTATCCTCGGTCATAAAGCAGCCCACCTCGGAGTGTCCGTATTTAATTTTTCCACCCGCCTGAGCAACGTAAAGCAACGCCTCGCGACGAAGGTTTTCGTACTTTGCGTATGGCTCCGATGCATGGTATCCCTTCTGGTCAACTCCTGGGTAAGAGTCCTCACGATCGCTAATAACATAGTACTCCAACTCAGCCAAAGCCTTGAAAGTGTAGCCCGTTTCTTTTCTAAATAAATCGTGAGCTTTGCGAAGCACATTTTCAGGAGAACTCTCAAGTGGTTTACCGGTATTATCGTAGAAAGAGCAAAGAATATCAATTGCAGGAACTTCGGAGAATGGATTCACAAAAGCAGTACGGTAACGAGGTATTACGTATAAATCGCTACTACCTGCCTCAATGAATGAGAAAAGGCTACTGCCATCGACACGTTCACCTGCTGATAATATAGAATCAAGATGATCCTTTGATGTTATAACAAAATTCAGTGTTTTTAACTTTCCATCCTCTGCCACATAGCGGAAGTTTACCATTTCAATATCATTCTCCTCACAAAAGCGAATAATATCGGCCTTAGTGAATTCTGATGCTGGCTTTTTCAGGAAACGAACCAACTGGTTAGGGTTCATTAAGATTTCTGAATCGTTCATTTTCAGCTATTTTTAAATTTTTAAATTTCGTCAAAACTAATAAATGTTAAGTACTTAAATAGCTTTGGGTTAATGTTTCTTAACATCATTTTATAAGCAAAAACTAGGCGATTAGATGTTTTTTCTTCAAATAAGACAATATTTAAAACAAAAGCCCGCAATCAATAAAGATGCGGGCTGCTTGCCGAATATTTTTATAGAATTCTATTTTAAACTAGATATTCTTTCTTCCAGCGTTTTAATTTTATCAAGCGCATCGGCCTGCTTTTTGCGCTCAAGGTCAACAACATTTGCAGGGGCACTATTTACAAAGCGTTCGTTGCTCAACTTCTTCATTACGCTTTCCAAAAATCCTTTTGTATAATTAAGTTCCTCCATCAACTTAGCTTTCTCCTCCTCGGCATCTACAAATCCTTCCAAAGGAACATAAACCTCTAGGTTACCAACCATGAACGACGCTGCGCCATCAATTTTGGAATCAACATAACTGAGGTTTTCTAATCCTGCTAGTTTTACAATAACGGCCTCGTGTCCTCCATTCAATTTTGAGTTTGTACGGATTGATGTTGATAGTTGCTGTTTAATGGCAATATTTTTCTCTTGACGGATTGTCCTTACCCCCGCAATTATCTCCTTAACCTTCTCGAACTGCTCAAGGATGCTAGCATCGTAGCCATTGGATTTTGGCATTAGGCTAACCATTATACTCTCACCATCGTTGCGTTCGCGTAGGTGTTGCCATAGTTCCTCTGTAATAAATGGCATGTATGGATGAAGCAACGAAAGTATTTTCTCGAATATCTCAAGGGTTGCCCTGTATGTTTGGCCATCGATTGGTTGTCCGTAAGCAGGCTTTATAATCTCTAAGTACCACGATGAGAACTCATCCCAAAATAGCTTATATAGATTCATCAAAGCCTCAGAAATACGATACTTGTCGAAATCGTCGTCGGCCTGCTCAATTGCCTTATTTAACTGGTTGTTAAACCACTCTATTCCTGCACGTGCTGATTCGGGCTGTGCACCAGTTTCATCTACCTGCCAACCTTTAACCAAACGGAATGCATTCCAAATCTTGTTGCAGAAGTTACGTCCTTGCTCGGTTAGTGCCTCATCGAAAAGCAAATCGTTACCTGCAGGCGAGCATAGTAACATACCAACACGTACTCCATCAGCCCCATATTTCGCCATCAGGTCAATTGGGTCGGGTGAGTTGCCAAGTTGCTTACTCATTTTACGGTGCAAATGGTCGCGCACAATACCTGTAAGGTAAACGTTGCGGAAAGGCTTTTCGCCCATATACTCGTAACCAGCAATAATCATACGTGCCACCCAGAAGAAAAGAATTTCCGGAGCGGTAATCAAATCGTTAGTTGGGTAGTAATACTTAATATCCTTATTGTTTGGCTCTAAAATTCCGTTGAAAACGGAAATTGGCCACAACCAAGAACTGAACCAAGTGTCGAGCACATCCTCATCCTGACGTAAATCAGAAATCTTAAGGTTGGCATTTCCTGTTTCTTTCTTAGCCAGTTCAAGCGCCTCTTCCTCAGTATTTGCTACAACATAGCCACCCTCTGGCAAGTACCATGCAGGAATACGATGACCCCACCACAATTGGCGTGAAAGACACCAATCCTTCACATTCTCCATCCAGTGGCGGTAAGTATTCACAAACTTAGGAGGGTAAAGTTCTATATCGCCATTGATAACTGAATCCAGAGCGGGTTGCGATAATTCCTTCATACGGAGGAACCACTGCATGGATAGTTTTGGCTCAATAACAGCATCAGTACGCTCGCTAAAGCCAACTTTGTTAACGTAATCTTCAATTTTTGCAAGATTTCCGGCCTTCTCCAAATCGCCAACAATAACCTTTCGAACCTCGAACCGGTCCATTCCAACGTAAAGTTTGGCTGCAGGACTTAGCGTTCCATTATCGTTAAAAATATCGATAGACTGAAGCCTGTGTTTCTCACCCAACATATAATCGTTGATATCGTGGGCTGGAGTAACTTTTAGTGCTCCAGTTCCAAACTCCATATCAACATAATCATCGTAAATAATAGGCACACTGCGGTTGATAAGCGGCACAATAACATGTTTACCCTTTAAGTGCGCATAGCGTGGATCGTTTGGATTAACGCACACTGCAGTATCGCCAAGGATGGTCTCGGGACGAGTAGTTGCAATGGTTACAAAACCATCCTCTCCATCAATCTTATACTTTAAGTAGTATATTTTGCTCTGAACCTCGCGGTATATCACCTCCTCGTCGGAAACAGCAGTTTTAGCCTGTGGATCCCAGTTAACCATTCGAACTCCACGGTATATCTTGCCTTTTCTGTAAAGGTCAACAAAAACATGGATAACGCTCTCCGAAAGGGTGTCGTCCATGGTAAAAAAGGTACGATCCCAGTCGCAGGATGCTCCCAGTTTTTTAAGCTGTTCTAGAATAATGCCTCCGTGCTTTTCCTTCCATTCCCAAGCATGCTTCAAAAACTCATCGCGAGAAAGTGTAGCCTTATCGATACCCTCGGACTTAAGTTTGTTTACAACTTTAGCCTCGGTTGCAATTGAAGCGTGGTCAGTTCCAGGAACCCAGCAAGCATTCTTGCCCTTCATACGGGCACGACGGACCAGTACATCCTGCAATGTATTGTTCAACATATGCCCCATATGCAACACACCGGTTACGTTGGGTGGTGGGATTACAATACAGTACGGCTCACGCTCATCGGGAGTAGAGTGGAAAAACCCTTTATCCATCCAGTACTTGTACCACTTGTCCTCAACCTCAATAGGGTTGTACTTTGCCGAAAGTTCCTTAGTATTATTCATTTGTCATTAAAAAAAGTCGAACCGCAAAAATAATAAAAAAATAAAGGAGAAGCTTAATCGTTAAAACTTATAACCAAGATTGTAGACGATTACTTTTACTAATGTTCTAAAGTGGCATAAAATATGTTTATGCTATGGAGTAAATAAAAATATCATGAAAAAAATAGCACTAATTCTATTGACATTTGCCGCTTTTGCTGTTACTGCACAGGAATTTTCTAAATCTATTCCCGATTGGTACAACAATCCGCCAAAATCGAATAAGAAATACTATGGCGCAGGAGTGGGAACATCAAAGGCAATAGATATTGCAGAAAGTAAAGCAATGCTTGATGCCAAAACCAACATTGCAGAGCAAGTTGGTAAAGTTAAATACAGCAACAAAAAAATTACGACCAAGGTGGGTGTTAACGATAAGCAGGAAGAAACCTTCCAAAGCAAGCAGATTGAAGCAGAACTTACCGATGTGAGGCTTATTAAAAAGGTAGTTATGCAGGACGGCGATAACTATTCAGTTTACGTTTTATGTGAAATGAAAAAGAACAAATAGGCAAAATACCTTCAAGGGTTTAAAACCCTTGAAGGCATTTTCTGAAAATTTCTACTAGTATTTTTCTAACAAGTACTCCTCTTTCATTTGAACCCCTTCCATTTCGCCCTCAACCCTCGCATGAAGTTTTCCATCCTCACGCTTTGTATAGACAATTCGCTGTGGAAAATCGTGCTCATAGTTAACAAAAATCCACTTTTCATCATCGGAATTGATTAATGTAAAGAGTACAGGGTAACTATTTTCAATGCTTGCAATATAAATCCAATACTTTCCAACCTTGTGCAGCTGCAACTGCTCTCGAAAAAGGGTATCGGTTTTAACAACATGAAAGCCTTTTCCCTCTAATGTATTCTCGTTAATTTTTGTCCATGTTTCATAAAAAACTCCATCGCCCTGCGTTCCTTTCCAGTTACCAATTAACCACTGAAACTGGCTAAAGTCATCGGTTTGGGCATTTAATCTGACAATTGAGCCTAGCACAATTAGCAGCATTAGAAAAAACTTAACCCTTTTCATTTTTACATAGATTATTCGATAAATTTAACGTTTTTAAGTAATCAATGCCGATACTTAATAGCTAATAATTGTTTTAAATATTACTTTCTAAACTTCCTAATAAAATCCTCAACCTCCGGAACGCCTCCCTGATATATCAAATAACCATTGTACGGTTCGCGTTCAGTAATTTCGGAGTTTATTGGAGTTAACATTAATCGGCGAACCTCAGCAGGGTCGTTAGTTTGTCCAAGTGCCCAGCCCAGTTTAATATAGGCCGTTTCGGGGAGCATATTTTCCGCTGGAATAATGCCTTTGGCCATTAAATCGCGACCAGTATCGTAAACATACATATGCGCGTAGCCCCAAAGCGTTTGAACGGTCATGTAGATGTGGACGCCTTTCTTTGTAGCACGCTCAATAGCCGGATAAAGCGGTTTATTAATATGCCCCAATCCTGTTCCAGCAATGATAATTCCCTTGTAGCCATTATCAACCAACGAGTCAATAATATCGGGCTGCATATTGGGGTAATAGTATACAATTGTTACCTTCTCTTCAAAATATGGAAGAATCTTCGCTTTACGGTCTTTACGTCGATGATTGTAATTTTCAACAATAGGTTTAACGCCATCCTTCCGGCTAACAGTTGCCAATGGTGTGTTGCCAATTGTGCGGAATGTACTGCGGTACGATGAGTGCATCTTACGTACACGTGTTCCTCGATGCAGAAATCCGTATTCGTCTGAAGTTGGACCAAACATACAAACCATAACCTCGGCAATATCGGAATGTCCGGCAGTGAGGGCTGCGTGCATTAGGTTTAAAGCGGCATCGCTACTGGGGCGGTCGGAGCTACGCTGCGAACCTACCAAGACAATAGGAACAGGCGGATTTTGCACCATAAAGGTTAGTGCGGCGGCTGTATGGCTCAAGGTATCGGTACCGTGACCAATGATGATTCCATCAATACCGTTCTCAATCTCCTTACCAATAGCAATTGCAAGTGCTTTGTATTGCTCGGGGCCCATGTTCTCGCTGAATACTGCGAAAAGTTTCTCTGTGGATAGGTTGCAAATATCAGCTAACTCAGGAACGGCACCGTAAAGTTCTCCGGGTGAGAATGCCGGGATAACTGCACCTGTACGGTAATCGAGCCGCGATGCAATTGTTCCGCCAGTACCAAGCAGCTTAACTTTTGGCAAATTGGGCGTGAAAGGGAATTCCTTTTCCGGAATCTTGTAGGTTGCTTTGTAATAACCAACCTCTTTCATACTGGTAATCGTGAAAATATCGATACCCACGTTGTAGCCAGTATCAATTTTAATTACGATATGGCAATCGTCGTCGTTCTCGGCGCGAGGCAGAACTGTACCTTTAAATTCACCACGGCTCGTTTCAACTACAGCCTTACCCCAAACCCTAACGTTGTACTTTTTTAGCACTTCCAGTGCTCGTCCTTTATATCCTTGAAAAATATCTTCCATTTTACTCGTTTTTTATCTATTTAAAATGAATAGCCAACACCTAAGCCAAATGCAGGTATAAACTTATTGTCGGATTTTAAATCCGAGAAAGTCTTAATCCGGATCAATGGAGTAAAACCGGCCCTTAAAAAGAATCCTCCTGATGGTTTCTGGTACTTATATCCTAATCTAGAAGACCATAGCAATCCTTTTACAGATTCGACATCAACCAACGAACTATTTCCTCCAAAGTCACCTAAGTAATCATACCCCGATTGCTGTAACCCAGAATTGTATGCCAACCCTGTACCTATCTCAAAAAAATGCTTTGTTTTTCCCATC
This sequence comes from Bacteroidales bacterium, assembly GCA_008933525.1. GTDB lineage: Bacteria > Bacteroidota > Bacteroidia > Bacteroidales > Tenuifilaceae > SB25. The sequence continues at coordinate 11,381 of WBUV01000006.1, forward strand.
GATAGATTTATGATTACTGGGATTCCTATTATTGGGTTCCAATTTTTAACTGAGGGGAAATAGCCAAATCCTAAAGTTAAATTGAGATGATAATTTGGCGTTAAATACAACACCCGATCATAGTTTAAGTTAAAGACGGAACCACTAACTCCAATAAATTCAATGGACAAGATGTTTTTCTTGTAGTTCTTGTCAAAATCCTCTTGACCCTTCAACAAGTTAAATATTAAAAGGAGCGTTGATAGTACTATAACTTTTTTCAAATTCATAATGCGCAGAATTAAGCATTTACCCTTTCCTCAATTCGCTTACGAAGCTCCTTTAAATCGGTATTACCCATAGCTTGTCGGTTTAGTTGTCCCATAACCCAATTCACCACAATATTAGGGTTATTGTCTTTTGTAACGCGAATCTCCTTGAACTTCTCAATTAGATAGTCCACTGGAGCGGTTAACTCATCAACAGTACGCTTCTTAAAATTGATACTGGTAAGCACGGAGTTGAAGTCCATGTTAGGATGCTGGTAAATAACCGGAAGCATCAATTTTGATAGGGATTGATGTAGTTTTTGCTTTGAAAGAAAAGCAAACATCTCCACAATTCTACGATAACTAAAGTCCTTATGCATTGGAATATGCCCCTCAATGCACTTTAGGTTATGGCCAAGCAAAGTTCCCACAAACCTTGCGGAGAATCCCATGTTGGAAATCTCCTCAATTATTGGAACTAAGTTGCGGCGCAATATAAAACGGTGCGTATCCTCTGGAATTCTCATATTGGCCAACTGCTGAAATCGCTGCCAGATATCAACCGGAAGATTTTCACTTAACTTTTTTATATACGAATCTTCCAATGGTATTGGAGCAGAATCTGTATCGGGGTACATACGGTCTGCTCCGGGTAGTACACGCTCAAAAAGCGTAGTACCATCGGCAAGCGGACGGCGTGTTTCGCGAGGAACTCCCTCAAATGCCATACGGCAACGCTCATCAATAACATCAAGCGCAGTTGGAATATCCTCCTTTGGTCCCCATATTAGCACTATTGCATCGTCGGCCGATGCCTTAAGCAACGATGCCAGTTTAACTGTATCCTGCTCAGATAATGGATTCACCAAATCCTCATCGCTGGTAATATTGGGTTTCTCAACGCAAGCAATAACCTTTAGCCTATCGCTTAGTTCATTGGTGAAACTCATTCCGGGCTGTGTAAAGTGCGATAGAATGCCATGGAAAGCAGGCAGCGCAACTGCTACAAGTTTGTAGCCATTATCGGTATATTTCTGTGCAAGTTCGTGCTCAAGGTTATGCGAGTAAGCATCAATCTCCATATGGCGTAAAGCCCAACTTGCCGTATTTGCAATACGCTCAAGTAGCATTTTGCGGATATTTAGCAATGCCCACTGACGGAAACACTCGTTATGCGATAGCTCAGGCAACCACTTACTGTGCGATACACCCTTAATCTCAACACGCGTTCCGCCCTCGCAGCTAACGTTCGTATCCTGACGTGCTGCGCCAATCCCAGTACGAACCTTTCCTGTGCTTCGGTTTAAGAATCGGATATAATCGCCTGCCTCGCGGAGTTCATCAGGAGTAAGACACTCTGGGTGAGTAACCGTTTCAATGAGCGGCATCCCCAAGCGGTCGGTTTTGTATATACGTTGATGCCCAATATCCGATATCTCACGGCAGGCATCCTCCTCAATACTAAGCTGTATAAGGTTTATCTTCTTTTTCTTGAGTTGAAGTTCGCCCCCAACGCCAAGAATTGCTGTACGCTGAAACCCCGTTGGTATTGAACCATCCAAGTATTGCTTACGGGTGATATGCACCTCGCCAACAATGCTCATTTTGCAAAGCAGCGATATCTCAAGCGCAATTTCCAACGCCTCTCGGTTAACGGGGAATGGCGGGGTATCGTCAATCTCGTATGTACAGGTTGTTTTATTGTTGATGCGGTAAATAACCTCTTTTTTAGTTTTAAACTCCATTAGCGCAGTACCATCGTACTCGCCCATCTCGCTCAGAGTTGGACGCATATGTCGAATAATTTCTGCGTGAAAATCTTCGTTCTCGTGGAAAATGCCCGCAGGGCAACGGCAGAATAGTTTTTTCTGTGTTTTAAGTTGCTGGTGCACTTCAAGACCTGACTTAAATCCAATCCGACGGTAATCCTCAGGAGTGGCGTTGCTACGGCGAACATAGCCAATAGCCTTCATTGTAGCCAAATAATTTTTCTGGGGGTCGAATTGTTTAGGAGTGGTAGTTTTCTTGGCCATTTTTAGAAAATCGGAAAAGGGTTAATGGGTTTTAAAGTTAGTTTTGTTTTCCGTTTTTCCAAATGATTTTAGGAGTAAAAAGTTAAATGTGAGATAATAAGCCTTAGTTGGACATTTTCTATTAGATTTAAACGAGTGCTAATACCTTATGATAGTTCTCCCATATCTTTTAAGAAGAACCACTTATGAGGTATTTGACAATTTTGTGTCTATAAAATAAAGATATTTCACACAATGAGAAGCCCCTCTCAAAACTTCTCTACTTTAGGTAGATATGCTATAGAAGGCTTGGGGTTTAGTTGTAAGTAAGGGTTTAGGATTTCAACCACACTCTAGTTTTTGGTTTAGAAGGGATGCAAGATCCAAGTCAAGAAAATTATTTATCTGAAACATTTATAATAAATCGGAAAGCTGTCATCTCCTTTTTATCATCGTAAGCATTAATTCTTAATGCTACTTTGCCGCTTTCATCTGGAGTTCCCGATAGAGTGTTTGTTTTAGTATCGAACATCAACCAACTGGGCAAAGGATTACCATCAATCAAAAGCGCTTCGTAAGTAACTGTTTTTCCGTCGTCATCGCAAACAGCATCGATTGGGAAGGTGTATTTAAACATTTCTCCTTTTATGGCATTTTGTGGCTGAGGCTTGTTTTTTATGTAGGGAGGAAGATTTGTATTTTTCATACTATCAACCAAATTACCAATACTAACCCAATAAATATAAGTGTCGGAATAATCCATTTTAGTACCAGTACTATAAAAAAGATACTTATTGTCAGGAGACACATATACGCCCCAACCTCCAATTCCAAAATTTATTTTTTCGTTGAAGAATCTTGAATTTGACCACTTTTCTTTTGTTTTATTGGGAAAACTGATGCCAATAGGACCCATTGGGCAAGTTATTATATAGCTTTCGTCTTTATCAATGTAAAAATCCAAGTCATCTACCACCCTGTTAATTGAAAAACCCAAACTTACAGCAATGGTGTCTTTCCCTTTAACATCAACCCTACTCCAATCCGATAATCCAACTGAACTTTTTGAACGGGCAGAAACATAGTAATTTTTTTTATTGGTAACCTGCAAATAATGTGCAGAGTCAATAGACGGCATAAATAATGAAGGTTGACTCCACTTGGAATTTTGTCGAACAGAGTAGTAGGTTTTGAACTCGCATTCCATAAAAAGGGTATCATTGGTTAATGATAGTGCTGGTCCCGAAAAACCATCGAATAGAATAAAAGAACCATTCCATTTGTTATTTTCGTATTTGTAGTATCGTATTTTTTCGCCTGAATTGGGGTAGTAACCCTTTATTTCAGAGTAGAAAATTTCAGTTCCATTGTTTGAGATTGCAATTCGCTCTGCAGCAAAAGAACCAGGAGTAACCTCTAGTTTAAAAATTTTTGGCCCATTACCCGGTGGTGTTTGCCCTAAATACATACTATCCAAAGGAATCAACTGTGGCATACCTAACTTGACAAAAGTCATACAGGCAATAAAAAGACAAATTCTCTTCATAAAAAATGGTTGAAATTTTATAGTGAAAGAATTCTTTCACTATTAATATTAAGATAAGTAAACAGCCATTTACCCTATGATTTTCTTGACTATAATAATTAAAAAATTAGAGGCGACTTCTTAAAAGCATAATAAAGATATAACGATAAACCCCTCTCAGCCTGTCAGTCTGAGAGGGGTTAAGTGAATCAGAACAATAAAACTATATTAAACTAGTATTTATTATCGGCCCAACCTACGCGCTATAAACCAAACAATAAATGATACAATAAATAATGCGAATCCGTAGGTAGTTGTGTACATGGATACTTTAAATCCTCCGGCCAATAATCTTGGAGATATTTCTCCAACAGCCTCAATCGCACTCATTGCACCCAGCAATCCGATTATCTGGCCAAAAATACCCCAGAAGAAAGCCAGACTTCCCAGAAATAATATTAGTTCACGTAACTTTTTGTTATTTGAGTTTGATTTGAAGTATTTGATTGCCATTGCAATAGTTAATACTAATACCAAAACCCAAAGAATGTAAATAGGAAGCATCCACCAGAAACCTCCCACAATTAAATGTTGATAAAGCATAGCTTAAAGTTTTAAGGTTAAACATAAGCCAATTTTAGAACATTGCGCAAGAAAGTAAAAACTATTTAGGTTGACAACAAGTTATCCCCCCCAAACAACCAATTATTTATTGATTGTTGGAAATAATAAATGCTTAAATGCTAAAAAAAATGTTTTTCCCTAAATCTAGTTGTTTAGGGCAAAGATTCTAAAACCAGCAGCCGTTTCGTTCAGGGTTGCAAATATGCTGTTTACCGAAATTTAAATCATCACCCCAAATAATTTCATTATACCAGCTATATTTGGTTGTTATGAAAATTTCGACCGATAGCATAATTCTTTCTAAAAGGCATAGGGTGTTATGGCAAATAATTTACTGGATATTTGCCTCGTTAACCCTACTTTTTGTTTTCAGCAATAGCCAATACGATTTTGCTGTAAGAGTTGCTGTATCCATTGCTATTTGTGCAACTAGTTTTGGTGTAAGTTCGTTTATAAATTACATCCTTATCCCCAAGTATCTTTTTGGAGGAAAACTATTTAAATTCATCTACCTTCTATTATTTTCTGTGCTTTTTTCGGTTTGGATTAACCTTTTAAGCATAATTTTTATTCTTTGGTACACATCATCCTATTTCCCAGGTTCGTCTTTACCCAACAGAACTGACCTGATGCTTCTTATTTCGGGTAGTTTTTTAATGATCACTTTTGCAGCAATTATTCATTTTATAAAGGAAACCTACTCTAAAATAATTGAGCGTAACCGTGCTGAGCAGCAAAAAACCGAAACAGAATTGAAGTTGCAAGAGGCAAAACTAAAACTACTTCAAGGTCAACTGCATCCACATTTTTTATTCAATATGCTTAATAACCTTTATGGACTTTGGATTGAGAATTCCAAATCGACCCCTGATGTAATATTGAAACTATCATCGTTGCTCGACTATATGCTTTACGAATGCGACAAAGATAAAGTACCATTAAAGAATGAATTACAGTTCATTAATAATTATATAGAACTGGAAAGGCTCAGACACGATGATAGGTTGAAGGTTGAAGTGCATATCCCTGAGATTTTAGATAACTATTCGATTGCGCCTTTAATCCTCTTCTGTTTTGTGGAAAATGCCTTTAAGCACGGAGCAAATAAAACTAGCGGAGATAGCAGCATTGCTATTAACCTCAAAATAAAAAATGAATTGTTAGTGTTCGATGTTCAAAATAGTTTTGTAAATAATAGTGAGCCAAAAACCAGCAATGGAGTGGGATTGAAAAACCAGAAAGAACGATTGAATTTGATTTACCCCGAGAGTCATAAATTAGAATTAGTCAGTAGCAATGGCATTTATAGCGCAACCCTCACTCTGAAACTGAATTAAAATGAATAAAAAATCAACATATAGTTGTATAATTATTGATGATGAACCCATTGCGCTTAGGGTTATTGGTGGGTATATTGAAAAAATTGATGATATTGCCGTAGTTGGAAGTTTTACAAACGCCCTTGATGCCCTTAAAATATTAAGAAATCAGAAAGTCGATTTAATTTTTCTTGACATCGAAATGCCTGGGATAAACGGACTTGATTTTCTTAAATCGATTCCACAGCCACCAATGGTGATATTTACCACCGCCTACCGCAACTATGCCGCCGAGGCATTTGATGTTGATGCACTCGATTATCTTGTTAAGCCAATTCCTTTTGAGCGATTCCTGAAAGCAATTAATAAGTTTTATGACACTGTAAAACCCGCAGCAGTCAACATTGCTCTGCATGAGCAAAAACATATCGTCTTAAAGTCCGACAAGAAGAATTACAAGGTTGATATAGACGATATTCTATTTATAGAGAGTATGGACGATTACGTTAAAGTCCATACAACGCAAAAAACGCTAGTTTGCTACTTGCGGTTAACTGGAATTGAAGCAATGCTCGATAATAGCCAGTTTATCAGGATTCATCGTGCCTATATTGTGAACAAAAAACGGATTAGCATTTTTACCCACGCATTCGTGCAGGTAAATAATCAGCAACTACCAATTGGTCGTAGTTATAGAGATGAGGTTGTGAAAAGGTTGGAGTAGATTTTCGAATTAGAATCCATAAATAGAATAGCCCCGAATAAACACGGGGCTATTGATATCTCTTCCTTTTGAGAGTTCAAATTTGTAAATCAATAATGAATCTGTTCAATTTACTCAACCACAATTTCATCGGCAAAAAGCCACGAGGGTGAGCCTGCGGCTGGGTGCCAATCGGGACAGTTGCCTATGCTGTGAGCAACCATTTTAATGTAACGACAAGTTACACCGTTTACATCGGCTGAGAAATCGTGGCGGAACATTCCCTCGTTTTCGGGTTTCACCTGCGAATCAATTGTTGCAATAACATTATAACTGTTTCCATCTGTAGAGGCTAGAAATTCAACCTGCCTTGGTACAAATATCCAAGATGGGTTGGATTGAAAAAATCCAACTGAGACTGAATTTACAGCTTGGGTCTCGCCCAAATCTAGTACTGCTGTCATATCGCTACCCTGAACAGCCTGCCAAATGCCATCGTTGTAGGAGCCTGTTCCTTTGCGGCCATCAGCCAAAGCCTGTAGGCCTCCACCCATGTACTTTTGTGCAGGAGTAAACCCTAACGCTAAATTTTTTCCTGTCGATTTCGATAGCACAAGTTCCCTGCTAAAAACTTCGCCTACTCTACTATCGCCAATAAACGCTGCGGCATTAATGGATGTTGATTTTGTAACAAAAAATGGCTTGGTATATTTGGTGGATTTTGTTGTGGGCTCAGTTCCGTCGGTAGTATAGTAAATTTCCAGATTCTCCTGTCCTCGCTCAATGCTTACTGTGATTGATTTTAAATCCTCGGATAACTGGCTGTTTATTGTTACTGCACTTTGCTCAAAGCCATAGTTCACGCCCAAGCTAGTTAATCGGCCATAATGCGTGCGCACACGCTTTAGGAATTGCTCGTAGTTGCGCTCTACAGGGCTTGTCCAAAGCACCTCGCTAATAGCCAAAATACGTGGGAATAACTTGGAGTCAACGGTTTCTTGTGGTGCACGTTCGCTCCACATATTACACTCGCCGCCAACAATCAACTCCTGCTGTTCTGCTGCAATACCATCCGGAATTGGATTAAATGAGTAAACCTTTTGTAAATTGGTAACTTCTACCGGATAATCGAAGTAACAATGGCTAGTAGGCGATACAATTACTGGCGCACCAACAGCTACAGATGCTTCGGCTCTATCAATTCCTCGCCAAGCCTGCACAGTGGCATTGTGAGGGCGACCACCATCCAGAATCTCATCCCAACCAATAATTTTTCTTTCCTTTGTTTCCAAAAACTCGGCTATTCGGCTTATAAAATATCGTTGTAACTGCTCATAATCGTGCAGTTTTTGCTTTTTAAGTAGATGCTGACATTTTGGACAATTCTCCCAACGGTACTTTGGGGCCTCATCGCCACCAATATGGATATACGGGAAAGGAAACAGGTCAACAACCTCGGTTAATACATCCTGCAAAAACATATAGGTTGAATCGTTTCCTGCGCAGTAAATATCCTTGAACACACCCCAACTAGTTTCAACTTTTAATGGTTTACCCGTGCACGAAAATTGAGGATAGGCCGCAAGTGCAGCAACAGAATGCCCGGGCATCTCAATTTCTGGAACAACATTAACATAACGTTCTGCCGCATAGGCTACCACCTCGCGAATATCGTCCTGGGTGTAATAACCTCCATAGTTTGTACCATCGGCTAACTGTCGCCAAGCGCCAATCTCTGTTAATTTTGGATACTTTTTAATCTCAATTCGCCAGCCTTGGTCTTCGGTTAGATGCCAATGCAGAATATTCATCTTATGGTAAGCCAATAAATCGATATAGCGCTTCACAAAATCCTTGGTCATAAAATGACGGCAGCAATCAAGGTTCAGACCACGCCACGCAAACTTGGGCTTATCAACTATCAGCACATTTGGGATTGATATTTTGCTGTACTTTGAATCGGCATTTTCAAAATCGGCTGGCATTAACTGACGTAAAGTTTGAATAGCATAGAAATACCCCGAACCTGAATTGGCTCGAATTATAATTCCATTTCTTGATACAGATAACTCATAACCCTCGCTACCTAAAGAATCACTAACACCAGTCATAGTAAAATAAATATCTCTAATGGTTGCAGATGAATTCACAACATCGGATAGCTCCAACTCAATCCCTTTAGCTTTAAGCATCTCCTGAAAATACTTAGCAACTTTAATGGCTGCGCTATCGGCCTTATCAATAATAATTTTTGTAGATTTACTTAACTTGAAAGTCCCCTGCTCCTGAATCATCTGAATGGGCGCTGGAATAATATTTATCTCTTGTTGCTTGCAGGATAAAAGTGCTATACCAAGCAAAATTGGAAGGATTATATGTTTCATCGGTTCTGTTTAGTTTGTTTAGATAAAATGGGTTCGCAACCCTAAAAGTAGTAAATGTTTGGAAGATTTTTCACTTGAATGTACATTGAGAACAAATTGCCTATAAAAACTGTTGTTTGGGTACTTAAATCATCTGAAAAAATAAAAATCAATTAATATGACAAAGCAAGAAATTTTATCGGCATTCCAGTTTCGCCATGCTTGCAAGGAGTTCGATAGCACTAAGAAAATCTCCGATGAGGATTTTGAGTTTATTCTCGAAACAGCAAGGCTTTCGCCCAGTTCATTTGGTTATGAGCCTTGGCATTTTATTGTGGTTCAAAATCCAGAACTTCGTGAGAAAATAAAAGAAGGGGCATGGGGAGCACCGCTAAAATTTGATACCGCAAGCCACGTTTTAGTTTGCCTTGCAATGAAATCGGAGATGATACGTTACGATAGTCCTTATATCAAGCAGTTCACAAAAGAAGTTCAGAAACTATCTGACGAATATATTGCCCGCAGGGAAAAATTCTACGAGAATTTTCAGAAGAGCGATTTTGACCTAACCGACGACCGCAAACTTTTCGATTGGGCCACCAAGCAAACCTATATTGCAATGGGCAATATGATGACAGCCGCTGCAATGATTGGCATAGACTCTTGTCCTATTGAAGGTTTCAACCAAAGACTCACCGATGCGATTTTATCAAAGGATTTTGGTGTTGATACAAACAAATATGGTGTTGCATATATGCTTGCATTTGGCTATCGGAAAAATCCTCAGGGACTAAAAACCCGTAGGGCATTGGAACAAATAGTTACCCGGATGTAAATGAATAACGAATTAAAAATAATACTACCTTTAACATCAAATCTCTAAAATCTAATATCTATGAAAAAATTAATTCTACTAGTAGTTATTGCTTTTGTTGGCGTTACATTAAATGCACAGGATTTATTCTTCCCAACTAAAGAGGGAACAGTGCTTGTTTATAAGCATTTCGATAAAAAAGATAAAGTAACCAGCATTGTGAAGTACACAATAAAAAGCATAAAAAAATTAGGTGATGATATGGACATTACCTACCTCTGCGAGGTTAATGATGCTAAGGACAAAGCCGTTTACAACGAGGAAATTACAATCAAGAAACGTGGCGATAAGATGTTTTTTGATATGACCAATTATATGAGTAAGGCTGCATTCCAACAAAACGGACAAATTCCAGCAGAATTGCAAGTTACAGGAAATAGTTTAGAAATACCTAATAATCCAACTCCTGGTCAAACGCTTCCAGATGCATCGCTTGAGATGGCAATTAAGATGGGTTTTGTTAATATGAAAACTACAGTAAACGTTACAAATCGCAAGGTTGAGGCAAAAGAGGATGTTAAGGTTGCTGCCGGAACGTTTAACGCTTATAAATTTACAGCAAATGTAAACAC
>WBUV01000422.1 GCA_008933525.1 Bacteroidales bacterium
GTTGTATAGCTAAGACCATATCCAAAAGGATATAATGGGGTGTTTGGGCTATCAATGTATTTCGATGTATAGCGTACCTCCTCGACACGTGGACGTCCAGTGCTTTTTTGATAGTAGAAAAGGGGTATTTGACCAACATTTCGAGGGAACGACATAGGTAGTTTTCCTGAAGGATTATAATCACCAAAAAGAACATCAGCAATTGCTGGACCACCCATAGTTCCAGGCATCCATGCTTCAAGTATTGCAGGAACTTGGTTGTCCATCCATTCAATTGTTAAAGGACGTCCGCTCATAATAACCACAACCAATGGTTTGTTTAGAGCGTTTAGGGCAAGAACTAAGTCTTTTTGCACACCAGGCAAATCTAAGTATGCTCTACTCAACGCTTCGCCCGACATCATAGCCTCTTCTCCAACTACCATTACAATTGCGTCTGATTTACGGGCAATAGATAATGCTTCGTTAAATCCAGTTTTTGAATCACCAGAAATTTCGCAACCTTTAGCATAGTAAATATTGGCTTTAGGCAATTTCTCTTTAATTCCCGATAGAACCGAAATAACATGCTTACCCTCGCCGCGAGCCGACCAGGTTCCAATTAATTCGTCCTGATTATCGGCCAATGGACCAATAACAGCAAGCGATTTAATATTTTTATTCAACGGTAACACGTTGTTGTTTTTTAATAGCACTATAGATTTGCGGGTTACCTCGCGGGCAATTTCTAAGTGGCGAGGATTTAAGATCAATTCTTTTTCGCGAATTGTATCGCAATATTTGTATGGATCGTCGAATAACCCAAGTTCAAATTTTAGGCGGAGAATACGCCTAACAGCATCGTCGATTTGTGCTTCTGTAATTTTTTTGTCGGCTAAAAGTCTTTTATACTGATGAATATAGATATGGCCTTCCATATCCATATCGATACCAGCATTCATAGCTAAATCGCCAGCTTCATATTCGTCAGCAGCAAAGCCATGGTAAATCATTTCGCGAATTGAAGCCCAGTCCGAAACAACAATGCCATTAAAACCCCATTTGTTCTTCAACAAATCAACAACCATTTCTTTATTTCCGGTAACTGGGATGCCGTTAAGTTCATTGAACGATGACATGAAAGTACCCACACCAGCATCAAGGGAGGCTTTAAATGGAGGTAAGTAAATTTCGTGAAGGGTTCGGTCGGAAATGTCCACTGTATTATAATCGCGGCCAGCCTGAGCAGCACCATAGGCAACAAAGTGTTTTGCGCAGGCAACAATAGTGTTGTTATCGGCTAAATTTTCGCCTTGGAAACCTTTAATTCTGGCTACAGCTACCGCAGAACCGTAGAATGGATCTTCGCCAGCTCCTTCCATAACTCTTCCCCAGCGTGGATCGCGAGCAATATCAACCATAGGAGCGAATGTCCAATGCTGACCTGCTGCAGAAGCTTCGATTGCGGCAACTCTTGCTGACTTTTCTATTGCTTCCATATCCCAACAAGCGGCTTCGCCAAGTGGTATAGGGAAAATTGTTTTATACCCATGTATTACATCGTAACCAAAAATCAAGGGAATTTTCAATCGGCTTTCTTCAACTGCAATTTTCTGAACTTTATAAGTGTACTCGGCGCCATTAACATTCAGCATTGAGCCTACCATACCTTTACGGATGGCATCTAGGTATTCTGTTGCAAAGGTTATTGGGCCTGTTGTTTCGCCGTTTCCTGTGAGTTGATTTAGTTGGCCTATCTTTTCTTCAAGAGTCATAAGTTTCATTACTGAGTCGACTCTTGCTTCGGTTTTTGGATTAAGGCTAAACTTGCTGCTACCGTTATTGGAGGTTTCAACAGGTTTGCCATTGCATCCAACTAAAAGAACAATTCCAAGTATAGGTAATATTTTTTTTAGCATTGTATTTGTTTTTCAGTTTATTGAACTGAATTTCTGAATAGTTTTAGTTCAACTGAAGTAATCCTTTTACAGATTACTTCAGTTGTTCATTTTAAAACAATTGGTTAATTGGGTATTATTATTTCTTCCAACCAGCAACAGTTGGACCAGCCCAATTGTCAATAAGAACGTTATAGGTAGCAGAACCATCGCCGGGGTTAACCATAACTCTAACAATATTGAAGAATCCAGATTTAAAGTTAGGATCGGTTGTAATATCGGAAGTGAAAATATCTCCAGTCCAGTCGAATCCTGCGCCTACTCCAGCAAAATTGAATTCAGCAACTTCCCATTCATTAGTTTCCTGAATTGTGTAAATAAGATCGTGTGTTCCTGTTTGCCATGCATTGCCACCTTTGTCTGTGTTTTCAAGTTTAAGCAGCACTTTATCGCCGGCTTTTCCGTAAACCAATAATTTAAACTTGGTGTGAACAGTTAAATCGAAACGGTATGCACTCGGTAGTTTGATGAATACATTAGCATACTGGCTATTTACTTTTGTGAAATTAATGCAGTACTCACTTTCGTTTTTATAGTTAACCTCTGGGTTAGCCATTAGGCTAAACGATGCAACTTGGCCAGCATTATCAACCCCAACTTTGGTGAAAATATTATCAAAATCGGCATACATTGACATTCCTGTTTCGATATAAGGAACATACTCGGGGTGATCTGTTGCAACTACAATTTCGCTTGTTTTTACATAAGTGTCGCCATTGTTGTCGGTTACAGTTGCTTTAGCTGTATATGTTCCAGCGGCCATGTAGGTAAAGGTAATAACATCTGCATAGTTAGTTGTTGTGTGCACCTCGGGAGCAGTAACATCACCAAAATCCCATTCAACCTTAGAAATGCTCAACCCAGAGGGAATTGTCACGTTCGAGAGTTGCATGCTGTATTCGTTTGGATTTGCAGTTGCAGCAATACTTAAATCAAATGCTACTTTTGGCTTTACGTAACCTTTTGGAATTAACTTATGGTAGCGTGAGTTTCCTCCGCTAACAGTTCTCAAGTATAAGTAGTTCTCGTTCCAGTCAAGGATTTCGTATGATCTTGGGTTTCCATCATCGTATGAAATATTTCCTTTTTGGCTAGATAGATTAATGAACTTCTTGTTGTTTGCTTCGGTAATTGACCAAGTTAAAGCACCTCTTGCAGCATCGTTTGTATTAACATCGATATCATAAGCATCGTTCCATATAGT
>WBUV01000423.1 GCA_008933525.1 Bacteroidales bacterium
GAATTAGCCAAGCAAGGCAAGAAAAAGAACGAACGCGTCCTGTAGACGCGCTCTAACAATTGCTATGCTATTATGCAACTATAATTTCTCCTTGGAAAAAACAATTCTACTTTCCCTGAAAACTATAGTATCGGTTGGGCCGTTGGGTTGCGATATTTTCGATAAATACTCATCGCAAATGGAGTTTTGTTCCCTTAGCTGAAAAAGATATCCCATTCCTCTGTTGTAACTTACCATTAAGCTCAGAATAGGAAATTGAATCTCGCCGTTAACCTCGTAGGCGAAAATGGTGGGTTTGAAGTATGTTACTTGACCGCCAAAAAAGGGCTCAATTTTAACAATGATAGGCTGAAATTTAATCCATTCGTAATCCGAAAATATCGGTGTTTGCTCTACAGAGTCCTTAACAAATAGAATAGCCCCATTTTTTCGAACAATTCCGTACTCCTTAACATCGCCGTTGCTTAGTGTAAAACGGGCCTTACTGCTCGACACAATCTCAAAGTCAAAATCCACACTGTCGTATTCAACAAAATTACTATCGAGCGAGGGCACAAGGTTAAAAGCAGCAAAAGCATTCTCGAAATTTTCGATAAAATGGTTTACCTTGGCCAAATCGTTGATTTCGCCTCCTCGCGCATACAGATGAACTGCTCCATCGTCAAATCTGCTCTTACTGTACTTTGCTGGAGTAAAATCGTCCTGTTCGCACGAATTAAAAGCTAGGAAACCAATAAATAGTAACAATTTTAGATTAGCTGTTTTCATATAGTTGTGTTCATTATATTTTACATCGAATATAGTACAATAAAATAGAACTGAACCAAATCATATTGTTGATTAGTGTTTAACTTATAAAAAAAGAACGCATCCTGTAGACGCGCTCGAACAAAGTAAAGCATTTAAAAGTCCTCGATATTTATTTCTTCTGCAATTAATACCTGAATATCGGCCAATGTCAACGATGTCTTTAGTTTAATAGCGCCGGCCTTGAGCTGTTCATTGGATAAAATAAATTGCCAAATGTCGTTTACTAAAACCTCGAAAGGTAAATCGCTACTATACTTTATGGTCTTTGTTTGTGCTATAATAAGCAACAGCTGCCTTACCAATTCACGACACTCTTCCACCTTTAATTCAAAGGGTTTAAGGGTATCAAGAACAACTTTCTGAACATCGAACAACGATTCTGAGGCAATTTTTAGCTGTAATTTTTTCTCCGAGCTTCCCCTATTGTCCGAGAATCTTGCTGAAATTATTTTACCCCTAATACCTGCCAACTCCGAAACAGAGCTTAAATTATAGGTCGATAATATCTCTTCCGATTTGATTATCCACGCCAGCAATGTCTTTAAAAAATCAACTTCCTTTCGCTCAAGTTTCGTTACAATCCCTGGAAATTCGAGTAGTTTTCCTTTTAAAGCATCGACTAGTTGAATTATTGATTTTTTCATGATTCAAATTTATTCGGGTAACAATTTCGACTCAATGCTTCCATCGGCTTTTTCGTACCGGTCCCACTCCAAGCTATCTTCTCTAATTCTCAGTTTAATATGAATTAAATTCTCGGGCTTAAGTTCCTTAAGTTTGTGTGTTTCCACCACTACATTTAAATCTCCAATAGTTTTCTTTTGGCTTGATATTTTGATTTCTTGCATCAGTATTTTTTCGAGATATTGCGCTATTTCCTGAATGTTTGTAGTACTTTTTGTTCCATCCTTTGCCGGTAACAACTCATTCTCAAAAGTCAAAATATCCGTACAATAACTCTTCAGGTACGATATATCACCCTCAATTCTTATATTTTGCTCAAGAATCTGGGTCTGTTTACTAATTTTATCTCTCAGTTTTTGAGAAATATCGGCTTTCAGCTTGGATAATCCCAGCTTATTCACCAATTCTCTATAGACTATTGTATTGAATTTTTTATTATCGATTGGCTCATATACCGTTTCAATTTTCTCGTTCAGCTCATCCAATGCAACTGGAATAGTCATTTCAATATCATCAATTTTCATACGAGGAATCGAAAAATGTTTCAGAAGATTGTGCTTAGCGTAGGCTTCGGCAACCTTAACGGTTTGAATATCGGACATTGTTCTTGCATCGGTAATACTCGATACGATACTCCCTATATATTCATTTAATTTTGGCATATTGAATCGTATTTAAAGGCTGGTTGAAAAAGTACAACCAGCCTTTTGGTGAAATATTCTACGCATTTATACTTGCAATACTATCTTCGAGCATGGTAAGTACCCTATCTAAACCTGCTGGAATCTCATCGTTAATAGCCCGAACCTTCACCCCCAAGTTATAGGTCTTCTCTACACTAATTCCGCTTGTAGATGTTCTTTTGTACGAAGCAGATGCCTTGAAATTTACAATTTTGTAGTTAATGCCTAGCTCTGCACTTGCTGCAAATTCGCTCGACACATTGGAAGTTTCCGTTGAAGTTAATTTGGCATTAAAGTCAATATTTAGCTCCTCAATCCTTATTGCAGGCATGGTTAACATTGTAAGGAATGGAACTTTAATTGTTACATTATTTACAAGGAATTTATCTGCAACATTAATTGTTGTTGGGATTGAGGTTGCGGCACTATCAACACGGCCTTCCGCCTTTAATTGGTCGAGGGTTTTACCAAAATCAGCATTTGCAACAGATTTTGCAAAGGCGAAATCCACATATCGTAATTTTTGTCCTTTAGGTGTTGTTGTCGAAGCAGGGTCATCTTCGAATCCCACTGCTTGTATAAAACTAACTTGCGACATTGAGGCAGCATGTTGTGCTTGCACAGCTGCTTGTAATGGTCCACCAATATAAACACTAAAGTCTAAACTGTTTAACTCTGCTACTAAATTTGGCATATTATTGAATTTTAGATGTTAATTCCTACTCTTTTGTAAAGGTTTTTCGGAAACTACCTTAATATGATAAATGCCTAACAGATGCCGTTTTAAGTAAATGGTGGGTTTATATTAAAGTATTTTACAAGTTTTTTTGGCATTGCTCGATACTGGTGTTAATATGTAAACCATACAACCGGTTAACCGATATTCAAAAGGCACATTGCTTAAATAACACTTTACTCAAATGCAACCAACACTTTTAAATATACCAGAATCAAC
>WBUV01000424.1 GCA_008933525.1 Bacteroidales bacterium
GTATGGGAACTTACCCTCGTACATAAAGCGCTCCACCTCGTACGATAGTTTTGCGCCACCAACACCAAAGAAATGGAGTTCGCCACCAAAAACATCCTTTAACTTATTGGCAGCCAAACGGTGCATTAGTTTACGTGTAAGCGGAAAACCATACATCATTCGTTTAGCAGGCGAAGCGGTTAACTCTGGTTTAATTTTATTCTTATAGATTTTCTCGATAACCAAAGGAACAGACAAAATCATTGTTGGCTTAATCTTTTGCATTGCAGGAATAAGTACTGCTGCTGTTGGCGGTTTATCTAGGTAATAAACCGATGCTCCGGTAGCCATAGGTAACAAGAATCCAATAGTACACTCGTAAGTATGCGAAAGAGGCAAAATTGA
Organism: Bacteroidales bacterium; assembly: GCA_008933525.1. Lineage (GTDB taxonomy): Bacteria > Bacteroidota > Bacteroidia > Bacteroidales > Tenuifilaceae > SB25. Next base: position 385 of record WBUV01000424.1, read on the forward strand.
TAGTAACCTATCGGTTTCGCATACATTTTGAATCATTAGGGTTGATAAAATATTCGAAACCAGATTTTTATGCGAAAGCATAACTCCCTTTGGACGACCGGTAGTACCTGATGTGTAAATTATTGCCGCCAAATCGTCCTCAGCGGGTTTTGGAAACTCACAATCGCAGTAATCAGTGTTTACCGTAATTGCAGGAGTTGTGTAGGGCATTGCTGAATCAACCTTGGCAGTTTGCTCATCAATTGCTTCAAGACTATTTATCAGAATAAATGCATCAACATTCTTGAGATTATTCAAATTGAGCTGTCCGTATAAACGAGCCGAAACAAACACAACTTTTGCCTCGCTATGATGGATTATACTCTCCATTTCGGAACCAGAGAAATCTGGCAGAATTGGAACAACCACCGCTCCAATTGTAGTGATAGAAAAATAGGCTATTCCCCAATTAGGACTATTCTCCCCAATCAATGCAACCTTGTCGCCTTTCTTAATGCCCAAAGTATTAAGCATACCTGAAACATTCCGAACTATAATTGCCATATCGGCATATGTTAACGGTTCAGAACCAACAAAAGCAAGAGCTGGTTGCTCAGAATAAGCCATCCGTGAACGGAAGAATATGTCACGGATAGTTAATTTCTTCAATGAAATCATTCTAACAGTTTAAATTAATACTTGCTTTGCCATGCATCAAAGCGAATCGCAAATGTATGCTATTAAAACGTTCTACAAACAAATATGTTCTATTTTTTTTATTCACCATTAGCCAACAACTACAGCCGCAATCGATTGAAATATGGATTATGAGGAAAAATCTATAACAATATATTTGACGAACGTTTAATTAAAACGGGTTGAATAATTCAACATAGTGTTAAAACTTTAGTATTGAGAATTTTTTGCGATTGAGCAAAAAGAAGTGCAGTAAAATACTCTTTGCAAATATTTGAGGGTTTTGTTTTATGGATTTGAAATTTGAGTGTTTCCGAAACTGATTTAAAAAATTAATATTCCGGAAGTAATGATTATGCGCCTTAAAAACAGCTTTGAAAAATTGAAACTTAAAAGTTGCCAAGTACGCAAATGCCGAAAGCCAATCTAAAATAATTCTAAGAGATATGATCAGAAAAATATTTTTTGGGTGAAGATTTTTATGCAGCATATATAGGCTATTCCTATAGTTTAGGTATAGCTTATGCGGATTATTATTGGGTAAAGTTCCTCCTCCAACGTGGTAAACCTTTGAAGTTGGAACACTCCAAACCTCAAAACCACTATTGTAAAAACGCCAGCACAAGTCAATCTCCTCCATATGGGCAAAAAAACTATCATCTAAACCGCCCAACTTTAAATAAGCAGAAGCCCGAACAAACATACAAGCCCCACTAGCCCAAAAAATCTCAATAGAACTATTATACTGATTTACATCTACTTCAATTTCAGAAAGCACTCTGCCCCTGCAAAACGGATAACCAAACCTATCGATAAAACCACCTGCAGCACCAGCATACTCGAAGTATTCCTTACGAGAGTAGTCCATAATTTTTGGTGCACAAGCTGCGGCGTTTGGATGCGAATCCATAAAATCAATTAAAGGTTGAAGCCAACCTTCTGTAACTTCCACATCGGAATTTAGCAAAACAAAATACTCTGCATCTATTTGTTGAAGTGCTCGGTTGTAACCTTCGGCAAACCCGTAGTTTTTATCTAATCGAATCTGAATTACATCTTTAAAGTTGCTATCCAACAAAGCCAATGAGCCATCGGTTGAGCCATTGTCAGCAACAAAAACACCAACTCCCTCACCCAATGAGTTCGATTGAACATTTGGCAAAAACTTTTGGAGGAAACGTTCCCCATTCCAATTTAATATTACAACAGCAACTTTAAAGTTCATTAGAGTAGAATTCTATTTGAAGTTTTTCCGTTTGTGCTTCCATCGCCTATGCGACCAGAGCCAGTATTGGGGAGTTTCCTGTATTAATCTTTCCAATGCCTTAACATGCATTTCAGTAATTTCGTATGGCTTAGTATCCTTTGGGTTATCAGTCAACAGTTCAAGTTCTACCTCGTAACGTCCACGGGAAACCTTTCTCATTTTAAAAAAAACTACTGGCTGATTTGTCTTTTTTGCAATTTTCTCAGTACCTAAAAAAACTGGAGTTTCCTGATTCAAAAAGGTTGTCCAGTAACGAATATCACTTTTGGCTGGAGTTTGATCTGTAAGTAAACCGAGGAAAAATGGTTTCCCTTCCTGCGACATGGTAATGGCCATACGGGCAACATCGTTCATTGGAACGGAAAGTGCTCCAAATCGTTCACGGCTTTTATTAATAAAATTTTCAAAATGCTTATTATTTAAAGGTTTATAAGCACCTATAACCGTATGCTTTACATACAAAGCAAACAAACTAAGAATTTCCCAGTTTCCGTAATGTCCACCAGCAATTATAACGCTTTTACCCTCGTCGTAAAGTTTATCGATAAGTTCAATATTCTTAAAGGTAACCAGTTTTTTAGCCCTGCGTTTGCTAACAAAAAGAGTATAATTAACCTCAACAAATAAATCGCAAAAGTGACGATAGAATTGCCATTCAATTCTTTTTAGTTCCTTTCTGCTTTTCTCTGGAAATGATTTTTTAAGATTCTTCCTTACAGTATTCCGTCTGTACTTAAATATGTAATAAATAAAAAACAAGTTAATATCCGATAAAACGAATAAAACCCTAAGAGGTAAAAAAGC
>WBUV01000425.1 GCA_008933525.1 Bacteroidales bacterium
AATCTTATCAATTTTATCACCAGCCTTAATTTCATCTATCACATCAAGTCCTTCGTAAACTTTACCAAAGCAAGTGTGCTGACGATCTAAATGCTGAGTATTTTGCCTACCATGGCAAATAAAAAATTGCGATCCACCAGTATTTCTTCCTGCGTGTGCCATCGACAAAACACCACGATCGTGGTATTGATTGCCACCAGTTAACTCGCAGTTAATTTTATAGCCAGGTCCACCTGTACCAACTCTAGGATCTTTAATGTCCTTAGAAAATGGACATCCACCCTGAATAACAAAATTTGGAATAACCCGATGGAATGCCAACCCATTGTAAAAACCCGATTCGGCGAGTTTCACAAAGTTAGCCACAGTGTTAGGTGCATCTTCTTCGTAAAATTTAATCTTCATAACACCTTTTGGGGTGTGAATTTCAGCTATTTTCATCGTTAAAATATTAAGTTTCTTTTGCAAAGGTAGCTATTTTGATAAATCATTCTGTTCTTACAATCGTTGTTTCGTCGGTATCTAGGTTGATGAGCCTGTAGTTTTTATTGCCCATTCCAACTTCGAAGGCGTACTCAATTTGGCGCAAACCGCTGGTTTTAACAGCCTCAAGAAAAGGATCTTTACACCCGTGAATTTTAGCCACCAAATCGTGGCTGGCTTTTTCTATGGCAACAATATCAGTTGACGCCAAAATACCAATGTTTGGCACAAAAGGTTTTCCTGGATTTCGAGAGCAATCGCACGAAGTGGATATATCAACCAGAACGTTGATGTAAACCATTTTCTCATGACGATTAAGAATTGCCTTGGCATATTCAACCAGTCTTTCGCAAAAAACCGTTTGAACATCCTGCTTATCCTTTGGATATCTGAGCGCATCATTAGGGCAAACGTCAATGCATTTTCCACAGCCCGTGCATTTTTCCACATCAATGCTAAATGGATTTGAAGTAATGGCATTTGCAGGACACTCTAAAACACAACTATCGCAATCGGTGCAACGGCTGCGTTCACAAACAGGAAAATTATTCCGATGCATTGCCAGTTTACCTTTAGGAGTGGCAAAACCCATCGAAATATTTTTTATTGCGCCTCCAAAACCAGATGATCCATGCCCCTTAAAATGTGATATAATTAAGAATGAATTGTAGTTATCAAGATTTTTCCCAAAATAGAACTTATTATAATGTTGACAACCCTCTACGTTTTCTATTTGTATTTCTCCTGTTGCATCGAGAATGTCAATGGGTGCATAGGTAAAGCCATGACTCTTGGCCAAGGCAATATGACTTTCGGTTTGTTGGCGTGGACTTTTGTAAAGAACGTTAGTTTCAATAAATGTTCCGTTACAGTCAAGAACAATATTCTTATACAAGTCAGGCTTAACGTAGTATGTATTCCCTTCCTCACCAAAATGAACTTTAACCCCAACTTTTCCTTCAAGTTCATTCGAGATTTTCTCGTAAACTTTTGCAAAACCTTCAGGGGTAATTTGGTCCGTAAAATAAACTGCAGACTCATCGTTTTTGGTACAAGCCGAAACGAAAAGTACGGCAAATAAAAAAAATAGGATTCTTTTCATCTTTATAAATATTTAATATTCTGATATTTAGTGTATCTCGGATTACTCTCTATTATCTTACGATTAACTTTTGCCAAAGCAAAACTAATCAAAACTAAAAATTTTTAGCCTTAATTTTTAACAGAGTTTGGGGGATTTTCAATTAGCAAACATAAGTTCTGATGTAATTCGCTCACTGCTTTCTGATGAAACAAGGGGTACAACCATCGCTCTCTAAATTTTGAGATATTCCGATACCTTGTTTCCTGACAAATAACGGTATTACCATCGGTACTCTCTGACAACTTTATTTGTTGAGTTCCTTCTGTCATCCCATTGTTTAAGTAGCACAGCTGAATGGTCTTACTTTCATCGTCGACCTTTGTAACCTCAAGGGCTACCGCAATATTCTTAATACCACCTAAAAGTTTAAGGTTTAAAAAGATAATCTCTCCTTCTTCAATTTCCTGATAATCATCATCTTTATATAGCACCCTATCCGTTTTGCTGGAATATAGAAGTCCAAAGGAAACCATTTTGCCCCTATACTCATCGCGGGGTTTAATACGTTTAATAATGTTCCAAACGTTTTGAATTTTCTCTTTAATAGTCTTGGAACTGCTATGAAAACTATATGTAAATGAGTCCTGTTCGCTATAGCACGATGATTTTAAATCGCAAAAAAACTCCACTCCATCTAACTGATGCTTTTTAACTAGGTTGCGAACTTTCTTTTGTGATATTCTATTCAAATCTATTGAATTCAACGAGAGTTGAGCAAAACAACTATACCCCAAACTTAATATGCAAAAAAACACAATAGGTTTTAGATTAAACAGAGAAGTGCTTTTGAATATTTGCTTCTTCATATTATTTAAAGAATTAACTTAGTTATACTGAAAATACTATTTTGCATTAAAAACATTTATTTACAAGTTAGTTAAAGAAACGATCTCTTCGCAACTTTAAGCGTAGTTTTTATTACAAATAGCTATCTCCTTTAATTAATCCTCCACAACTTTGTGCGCACTTAAATGAAAAACTGAATATATTCAACTATTTTTTGTAACAAACCAGACTTGCCAAATACTAATAAGTAAAACTAAGTTTTTTATGATTAACAAGGAGGAACATTTCAAGCAGGTTGTTGAGCAAAACAAAGGTCGAATTCTGCGTATATGCAAATTTTACGCTCCATCGGAGGAGGATTGTAAGGATATGTACCAGGAGGTGCTTATCAACATCTGGAAGAGTATAGATGGTTTCAAAGGAAATTCGGAGATAGGCACTTGGATATACCGTATTGCAGTGAATACCTCACTAACGTTTGCTGGCAAGCAGTATAAGCGAATGAAACTGAATGTTGATATTGAAACTTCGAACCTAAAAAGCTTACTGGATGAAGAAAAGGATGAGTTTCTTTCAAAAGAAAGGCAACTACAGAATCTACAGGTTCACCTCAACCAACTGTCAGTAATTGACAAAGCGCTTATGGGCTTGGTGTTGGAGGGCCTCTCAACAAAGGAAATTGCTGATGTAATTGGAATAACCGAGCCCAATGTTAG
>WBUV01000426.1 GCA_008933525.1 Bacteroidales bacterium
TTACCACATCCTTTAACGATTCTGTATTCGGCAAATAACCAATGAAAATAAAAACACCATCAGTACTCAACTGAGTTCTTTTGCCTGTTGGCAAATGCTCAATGGTTACACTCTGTAAGGTACCATTCCCAACAAACTCGCGCAGCTCCGACTCCATTACAAAGTTGATTTTAGGATGATTCTTTGCCTCCTGAATAGCGTGCTCGAACGCCTGAAAATGGTCGAACTGATGTACAATGGTAACTTTCGATGCAAATTTGGTAAGCGTAACAGCCTCCTCCAATGCTGAATTTCCGCCTCCCACAACAACCACCTCTTTACCAGTAAAGAAATCACCATCGCAGGTTGCACAGTACGAAATACCACTACCCTTAAACGTATCCTCGCCGGGAATATTCAAATTACGGGGTCTTCCGCCTGGAGCAAGTATCACCGATTTTGCACTAAACACTCTACCATCATCGGTTTCAACGCTTTTTACATCGCCATTGAGGGAGTAATTCTTAATTTTTAAGTTCGACTTGATGATACAACCAAAATCCTTGGCCTGCTTTTTCATAGTGTTTGCCAACGCAAATCCTTTAGTAACCTCAACCCCAGGGTAGTTTGCAATTTCGTTGGTTAGCACCATTTGCCCGCCAACAGCCCCCTCGTTAAGAATCAAGGTTTTGAGTTTTGCCCGTGAGGTGTAGATTCCTGCAGTTAACCCTGCAGCGCCTGCACCAAGTATCATTACATCATAAATCTCGTCCATTGGGAAAATGTTTTTGTAAAAGAATTCAGAAGCCAGAATAAAGACTACCAACCAAATACTCCTGCCTGTCCTCTGAATTCTTCATTTTTAACTCTCAATTAGTTTTGAAAATGAGTATCGAGAATATTTGTAATTTGATCCATACTCTGAATGCTTGTGGTAGCCTTCACAACCTTACCATTCTTGTAATACATTGTAAAAGGCAATCCCATAAAGCCACGACACTCGGGAGCATCCTTAATTATTGATGCCTGTGGATTATCGAAAGCCATGGTAAAGAATTTCACATTTGCTCTTTCGTCCTTAAGTTCCTCCATTGCATCGTAAACAGGAATACACATAGGTCCCATACGGCCGCAGCAAACCATAACATTTTCGTTCTCGTTGATAAGTTTTTCAAGTTCTGATGATGTCTCAATCTCGTGGAGACTAGTTTGTAACATTTTCATTTTTATAATTATTTAATCGTTAAACATTTATTTCTTTAACTTGATATGAGGAAGTGCCGGTGTGTAGGACAAACTACCGTTGGGACACTCGGCAACGCAACTCAAGCATTTTGAACAACTGTAATTCTCGGCAGGATTCTCCTTACCCTTTTTGTACAAGCTAAACCTTTGCTGATCCAATGCAGGCATATAGCAAGCCTTATCGCATAATCCGCAGCTCTTACAGGCATCCTTGTTCAGTTGAATTTTATAAATCGATACTTTGTTTAGCAATCCCGAAACCCAAGCAATAGGGCATCCAATTTTATGATATTGGTACATATTTCGGAAAGAATCGTTCGGGCTGATTTTCATAAACAGCTCCATCATAATGCCAATTGGGCACATCCACCTACAAAAAACTTTCCCCCAAATCAACCCAATGGCAGAGCCAAAGAGAATAACCCACCAAACAGATAAATCGAACACATTTACCAAACTATAAACACCTAGGCCTATTAATACCTGAATCCAAAATCTGCTTTTAGAAAGCACCCGTACAAAACCATTACCTCTTTTCATCTTCCTAAAATCCAGTTATTTCGTTAATAATTCGTGAATCCGATTTAAGATTTCCATTTATATAATCATCAATAATACTCAAAGGAGTATTCATCCGAACTCCAATAAAAAGATTGATTTTGTTGCTCGAAAAGAGCGAAATTATGCTCTTATCAATTTTGTAAGCAATTACATCGGTTACCCTTTGAGTTGCTGCCCAATCAGGAAGTTTCTCAATATCGTGATGTGGAGGAATTTCGGTCTCAATTTTTTTAATTGAATTACCATCAATTTCGAATATCTGGTAATAGTTACATTGACCAAAATACTCGCTTAGTTTTCCTTCTACAACTGGAATTGCTACCCGTTTCATTGCATATAATTTATGGTTACAAAGCTATAGCCAACGCAAAAAAAAAGCAATAAAAAGGGATTGGAGTATTCTGGAAGTTGAATTGAATTATTTCAGTTTTTTGGCTATGAAATTTCAGGACACCTCAACCAGTATATTTCACGCCCAAAACTTCGGTTTATACATTTCGTTTGGTATTTTTGTAATGATTAATGAAAACAAACAATATGTCGTCCGCAGAGAATCAAGACAATTCGAACTACTTACAACATTTATTCCCCAAGGAGTTAGAGCTTATTAAGGATAAGAAAACACAACTCACCTACCTTAAAGGTGAAAATCTGTTTAAGCAAGGGGCATTTGCTCCATACGTAATGTTCATTGTAAATGGATTGGTAAAAATCTACCTCCAAACTGGATACGACAAACAAATCAATATCAGACTAGCCCGAACTGGCGATTTTCTGGCTTTCTCATCGATTTTTGGCGATAATGTTTACAACTACTCCGCAATAGCAGTTAAGGATTCTCTTGTTTGTATGATCGATAAGGAGAGTTTAAAGCAATTATTACTTAAGAATCCTGAGTTTGCAATGCAAATCACCTCTCGAAACTTCCGTAACGAGAACTACCTTTTCGAGATTATCAAGAATATTTCCTACAAACAGATGCGAGGTAAATTGGCCTCTACTCTTCTGTACCTCTCACAAGATGAGTTTATTGATGAAGAGATATTCCAGTATATGAGCCGTCAGGATATTGCCGATTTCGCATCAATATCGACCGAAAGCGCCATCAAGTTCCTGAAGGAATTTGAAAAGGAAGGAATTCTTAGCCTAAATGGTAAAGATATTGAGATTACCGATAAGGGGAAACTGGAGGATATTGCGCAAAGAGGGTAAAATTGTTTCAAATTCCCAAACACATACTCCTTCAATCATAATTAAAAGATAAAAGAGAATTACTGTAGGGTTATTTTATTCTCAGGTATCATAAATCAAAAAATATGAAAAAAGTTATTCTCTTATT
>WBUV01000427.1 GCA_008933525.1 Bacteroidales bacterium
TTTGTTGGCTTAACTGTTAGTGCAGAGGAGATAATTAAAGATAGAAAAATATTAAAGCGCGAGTCATTCCTTAATCTTAACTGGTCGAGTTATTTAATGTCCAAGGTTTCCATTCTACTTACATTATCGGCGCTTCAAGCGCTTATATTTGTCCTAGTTGGAAATACAATTCTCGAAATTCGGGGTATGTATTTTGAGTATTGGCTAGTTCTATTTAGCACCTGGTTTGGCTCCAACATGCTTGGACTTGTGATTTCCGATAGTTTTAAGGCAGTTGTTACCATTTACATACTAATTCCATTCCTAGTAATCCCTCAAATAATTTTAAGCGGAATAATTGTAAAATATGAGAAACTTAACCCATCAATCTCATCGCCTAGCAATATTCCTATTTACGGAGAGGTAATTATTGCCCGATGGGCCTACGAGGCACTGGCTGTATATCAGTACAAGGAAAACAGGTACGAAAAGCCTTTCTATATTTACGACGAAGCCATGAGTATTTCTGACTTTAAGCGCAACTACTGGCTAAAATCGCTTCAGAATAAAATTGACTTTTGCATTCGGAATTACGATAACAAAGATAAATCCATAGAATTTTCAAGCGCTTTGAATTTGCTACAAAATGAGATTGTTAAGGAAATGACATCGCCTCGTAGTTCAAAACTTGTGTTCAGCAAATACACGCAAATTAATCCTTCGGATATATCACTTGAACTTCTCGAAGAGATAAATCAATACCTTGAACAAGTCCGAAAGTACTATGTTAAACTGTACAATAAGGCCAATAGCGAAAAAGATCAACTTATCTCAAAGGTTCAAGCAACGCCAGAGGGCAAAGAGGCTTTTCTTGAATTGAAACGAAATTACCATAATGAAAGTTTAAATGAGTTTGTTCGAAATTCTGGTGAGGTTGAAAGAATTATTGAGTACAATGGCCAACTAATTCAGAAAGTTGATCCAATATTCCTTTATCCCGATTCTCGATTTATCCGCTCGCATTTCTACGCACCCGCAAAGTCAGTTTTTGGATTTTACTTTAGTACTTATTGGATAAATGTTATTGTAATCTGGATATCGAGCATCATGCTATACATAGTCCTGCAGTATAGGCTTTTAAAACGGTTCCTCGACAGGATGGAGCAAATTGGAGGAGATAGTGACGAATAAGAAAAGGGGCTTAAGCCCCTTTTCATTTAAATATGAAAATTGATTAATCTACAATCTGAATCATCTTGAAAGGTACTTTAATGATCGATTCGTAATCTTCTCCCGCCTCAAGCATATCCTCATCATCCTCTTCGTAGTACCAATTTATCACAATGTCGTTGGAGTTCTTTTTAAGTACTTCTAATTTTTTAAAAACATCTAATATACATTTAGATGAAGCAGTATTGAAGTACTCCAACCTAATGTTTACAACAGTTTTTCCTGCTGGTCCTTTAGCGTATTCATCTAGCCAATCAACAATTGGTTTGTAGAACTCAATGGAGTTCTCAGGGATTGATCTACCTTTAATTTCAATAACCCCACTATTAGGATCCATAGTTACAGTTGGGGTTTTTGGTGTACCTTCGATGTTTATTAATTCCATGGCGGCAAAATTTTACTTTATTCAGTTATCAACACATTAAGGTTAAAAAAATCAAAGTCTTCATCGTAGGAGGAGAATTGATATTCCAATCTGTTGCCAGTTTTTCGAGCCATATCTATTAGCCCCAAACCACCACCTCCCTTTTCGGAGAACGTTTGATTATTCAGAACAAATTTATAAAAATCTTTTAATTCTTCTTTTGATAATGAATTAATCTTATCAATTTTCTCTTTTAAAACAACCCTTTTGTCAGACTTCACCATATTTCCTGTAGAGATTCTGTAACCAGTGTCTGTTTTAGATAAAACAAAGGCTCCAAAATTCTGTGAGGCTTCATTGTATTTCACGCTATCTACGTGGTGATAAAGGTTTTGAAGGCATTCCACTAAAACGTTGTACAACTTTTTACGGACAAGGTTATGCTCCAGCAAATCATCTAATTTTGACTCAACCAGACCTAGTGTATCTGCAATTACATCAGCATTTATTGTTCCTTTATAGGCAACAATAATATCTCCCTTATGCATTTGTGCATAGCACTGATTCAAAAAATCACTCATGGATGAGCGCTGTTTATTGTCTTGCAATTTGCTATATGTTAATACCTAAAACAAATATAATAAAATTTATTATGAACAATGCAATATTAGATTTAATAAAATTTCAGAAAACCAGGAATTTTGGATAAAAAAAACCTCTAACAGATAAAAAGTGTTAGAGGCTTATTGGATGCTTAAGAACTAATCCTGTGATTTACTATTCAGGACTTTCTTTTTAGTATTTTTTTCTCACCGGTTTCGGTAGGCTTTGGTTTCCTAAAGTCTTTACTCTTATCACTATCGCCTTCCTTGGATCCTTTATACATAGCAAAGTGCTCAAAAATATACTCTAGCGAACCATTGGATAAAATAATTTTCTTTGATGGTCTCAAACTAATACTCTTTAAGGCCTCAAAATTTGAACTTATTACCCAAACATCTAAGTTGACAAACTTCTGCTTAAAAATATCGGATAATTGCTGAAAAAAAGATTCAATTTGGTCTTTGCTTAACTTATCACCGCTTGGAGGGTTAGTAATTACAATCGATTTTGGCTTTGCTGGAGGATTAAAATCAAATACCGAAGATTGCCTGATTTCAATTTTCTTCTGTAAGCCAGCACTTTTAATATTTTGCGTAGCCGATTCAACAGCCCTTCGTGATATATCGCCACCAATTATTTGATGATTAAAATCACGCTCCATACTATCATCGTTGTAAATACTTTGGAGTAAATTATCATCAAAATCGAGCCAATTTTCGAACCCAAAATGCTGACGAAAAACACCAGGAGGTATTCCATAAGCAATTAAAGCGGCTTCTATTAAAATTGTCCCTGATCCACACATTGGATCAATAAAATCGGAATTTCCATCCCAACCAGAAAGTTTTACTAAACCTGCGGCTAAAACCGCGTTAATTGAAGCAATATCCTGCGAATCTCGATAACCTCTACGGTGCAAGGGTTCTCCTGAAG
>WBUV01000428.1 GCA_008933525.1 Bacteroidales bacterium
GAATTGTTAAATCTTTGTTGGAGATAGGTTATTCAGGATTTACTATAACCTAATAACTACTGAGGTTTTGTAATAAGAAATTACAGAAAAGGACATATTCACTTTTCTGTAATTTCAGTAATTCTTAATTGTGGATTAAGAATTTAGTGTAAAAACAACTTCATTACCATAAATGATCCTGAAGTGTAATTTTCATCAAACAAATATCATCACCCATCTTAACACTTTTAATCAGATCAACGTCAACCGAGCAGTTAAACGCTTTTTCAAAAAGCACCTTGCTGTATCCAGTTGTGCATTGACACCATGTTTTCGAGTTCAATTTGTCCACGTCTGCAAGCATTGGGCATGGGCAAAAAGGAAATTGAAGAAATAATTCGCCATTAGAAAATGAAAGTCCAGCAGCTTTTGCGCGTTCATTGTTTGCAAATTCTTCCAAACTAGATGATGATGAAATAAGTTCATTTAAAAAAATCAACTTTTCATCCATTCCATAGCCGCATTGGCAGTTCATTCTAATCTTTATAGCTGAACTTTCATCAAACTTACTTTCTAATCTTTTCATGGTATTTTTTACCCAAGTTGGATTATCCTCTGATGAAAATTCATTGTTTTTACCAAAAACAATATTTTGAGCTGTTTCTTGATTACTGACGTTTACTATTGCATTCAAAATAGCTTGCTCCTGAATTTTTCTTATATCAAACATTTTGTTATTTTTTAAGTATTTGTTATAGATTTATGGAAATAACATCAATTGAGATTCTTTTCAAGACCAATTCGGGCATAAGAATTTTCTGAATAATATTTATCTCCTGAAATACTTGTTACTTTATCGAATCCTGCTTTAGTCCAAAATCGTAATGCCCTCCAGTTTTTAAGATATACTCCAATCCCTATTTTCTTTTACCCAATCAATTTGCATTCTTCTGTTAAAATTGCTATTGCTTCTTGCGCATATCCATTATTTCTGAATTTTTCGTGAATCACAAATATGCTTATCCAAGCCGAATCATTTGTTGGATAGCCGAAATATAAATCGGTGAAGCCAATTAATTCATCAGTTTGTTTTATATAGATTGATTTGAGTCTGTACAACGATTTGCTGGCATTTGGGATAGGAGGGAGGTCCCCTTTGGTTAAGCAATTGTAAATATAGGTTGACTCAAATTCGTATCCTTCTATTAACACCTTATCAACCCACGATTCACAAATATTTTGCAAATCAGAGCATTCGTTCATTGTTGAGTCTGTAATTTTAATGTTCATGCTTTTTGAATATTAGGTAAAAAAATATCTCGAACTCCTAGTCCTCCGTGTAAAGCAAATGTAGTATTTAAAATAGTTAACGTTAAATCAATAACTACGGTAAACCAGAATGTGTTTGGAAAATCTTTTACAAAAAGCATAAATGCCGAAAGTACAATTATATAGAAAAGTCTTCCAAAAATTAGACAACCCACGTTAAAAGCATATCGCTTAATGTTGAACGATGAAAGTATTTGAAGGTAAGCAAAGCACAAAAAGAAAGAGCCTAAGAAAATTGCGTAGAACGGATCCATTGGTGGATTATCAATGGATCGGCCAGTGCCAATGACAAAAATGTAAAGAATTCCTGCTATAGTATCCCAAATTCCTCCAATAACAAATGTAGTGGCAAGGGGTTTTAGCAATTTTGCTTTGGCATTATAATCCATATTCGTTTTTTTAAATAATGAACGGGGAGATAAAATTCTCTCCCCGATAAAGTTTTCTATAGTTAAAATCGTTTCAAAAATCCAACTCTAAACGATAAGTAATTATGGTTTAGGCTGGTGGTTACGCCTCCCATTTCAACATCTCTGTTTAGGTAGTTGAATTTTAGGCCTGGGGTGATGCTCCAATTCTTGCCAAGAGTGTAGTCGATTCCAGCTGCTAGTTGAAAACCCAAACCGTGATCGGTATCTCCAATAATGTCACCATCTTTGTTTTCTATCTCAATGTGGTTGTAAAGTCCTCCTGCTCTTAGATAATATGATAGAGCCTTAGTCCCAATTGGGTGTTTAAACTGAAGTCCTAAAACATAGCCTGTTTCCTCGAAACAAACATCTAGTCCTGCAAATGATTTGTTGGCCCCAAAACGATTCCAACCCCAACCACCATAAACTCCGGCATGGGGCATAAATTGATAGTGAAAAATACCCTCAAAGCCAAACCCAGAGTTTAATTTAGCGTCACCAGGCTTACTGGTAGCAAAAGATGCTCCACCACTAAGTTCGAAACCAAAGCGTTTACCAACGGTGAGAACCTCGGCGTTTTCCTTTTCTTGTGCAATAGTGTTTAATGACAGTGTCGAAAGCACTATAAGTGCAAATAAGACTTTTGTTTTCATGATTCTGTTTTTTTATGTAATTATTAGTTCACGAAACAAAAGTATTAACAAGCGATGCTTGAAGAAAAAATAATTGGATGAGCCTGTTGATTTGTAAGTTGAACTTGTATTTGGATGTATTGAAGTTGATTTGGTAACAAATACAATTCAAGGGCTTATTTTTTTGTAATTCCTAGTTTTTGGATCAGGGCTTGTGCCTCGGAGTTTGCTGTAGTTAGAGATGTTGCTCTTATTAATGGTACAGAATCTTTTCTGCTCTTGTGCAATATTACATAGTAGTATTTGTCTGCAATGTCTATAGTTCTGTTTGATTTACTATAAGTCCGCCATACAACATCCGATTTTTGAATTTCTATCGAAGAGTTTTCATCAATATTAATCCATTTACCAGCTCCAATTATTCCGAAAAGTTTTGTAATACTTTTAACCCGCCTATTTTCAATATCGATATATGTTCCGCTACTAGTGAACCCTACAAATGCGCCAAGCACAATTAAAACAATTCCTCCAAGCGAATAGAGAATGGTAATTATTCCTGCAATAAATAAAGTAACACCTGCAATTGTACCAACAGGGCCAAATGTTTTGTCGAGTTTGTAGTATTTTATCATTTTAAGTTTACTATTTGAGAAATTGACATCTCAATAATTTCTGATTTTCGGAATTTTGCCTCGGTATTTGTCTTGCTTTCTTTGTTTTTTGCAGCAATAGCCTCTGGAATGTAGTAC
>WBUV01000007.1 GCA_008933525.1 Bacteroidales bacterium
TCTTCTAACCTTATTTCAAATTCCACAACCTTTTTCCAACCCAGAATATTTATTTTGCTAACATCCAACAACTTTTGTTTGGTCCCATCAGGCTTGGTATAATCCCATTCAATTACACCTTCAAAACCGACAACATTCTTAACAATCTCTGCTAATTCTTTGATTGTAAGATCCTCTCCTGTCCCGATATTGATATGAGTATTCTTAATTTCTTTTGAATTCCCTGTTAAATCTTCAAAATTTATTTTTTGCATTAAGTAAACACAGGCATCGGCTAAATCATTTGAATGTAAAAATTCTCGGCGAGGAGTACCCGAGCCCCATAGGGTTATTCTAGCCTTAAGCGTTGAGTTGTGATTTATGAGCTGAATCCCTCTATTTTTTAAGATAAAACTAATTTCCTCCTTTGTTGATTGACCTGAAATTCCTTCAATTGGTCTTTTATTCAAATCTGTTCGGATAGCATCCCAGTCATTATTCATAAGGCTCTTGCCTAAATGCATTTTTCGAATAAGAGCTGGCAAAACATGGGAAGTTTCCAAATTATAATTATCATTTGGACCATACAAATTAGTTGGCATTACTGTGATAAAGTTTGTACCATACTGAATATTATATGATTCACACATTTTGATACCGGCAATTTTTGCTATTGCATAAGGCTCATTCGTATACTCCAATTCATCTGTAAGTAAATACTCTTCCTTCATTGGTTGAGGACAATTCTTTGGATATATACACGATGATCCCAAGAAAAGAAGTTTTTTTACTCCGTACAAATAAGAATTATGTATAATATTATTTTGAATCTGCAGATTCTGATAGATAAAATCTGCTCTAAAGGTATTATTAGCTACTATACCTCCAACTTTTGCAGCAGCTAAAAACACATATTCTGGCTTTTCTTTTTCAAAGAAATCTTTAACCACCTGTTGATTAGTTAAATCATACTCTGAATGAGGGGTAAAAACAAAATTTGAATAACCTTTCTCAATAAGAATACGATGAATTGCACTTCCAACAAGACCTGTATGACCCGCTATATATATTTTGGAGTTTCTATCCATTTCTTTCACTTAATGCAACTTTGCGTTTCCTTTGTTTGACTTTGTGGTACTATTCTTTGTCTTCAAAAAGTTTCACAACGTTTTCTATGACTCGACCTTCTTAACTACTTTTTCGTAATCTGACTTTACCATCAAACTTACTAATTCTTTAAAAGTAGTTTTAGGCTCCCAACCTAATTTATCCTTTGCCTTTTGAGGATTTCCTATAAGCAAATCTACTTCGGTTGGTCGGTAGTAACGTGGATCAATTTCAACAACCAATCTACCATTTTGTAGATAGCCCTTTTCGTCCTTTCCCACACCACTCCATAATACTTTCTCTCCAAGTATAGCGAAACTCTCCTCAACAAACTCCCTCACAGTATGCGTTTCGTTTGTTGCAAGCACATAATCGTCCGGTGACTCAGCCTGTAGCATCCTCCACATCCCCTCAACATACTCAGGAGCATAACCCCAATCTCTCTTTGCATCAAGATTTCCTAATAAAAGTACATCCTGAATTCCCAGCATTATTTTTGCTACAGCCACAGATATTTTTCGCGTCACAAAGGTTTTTCCTCTTCGTTCCGATTCATGGTTGAAAAGAATTCCATTACAAGCAAACAAATTATAAGCCTCACGGTAGTTAACTACTATCCAATATGCGTATAACTTAGCTACGCCATAGGGGCTTCTTGGATAAAAAGGAGTTTTTTCAGTTTGGGGCACCTCTTGAACTAATCCATATAATTCAGAAGTTGATGCTTGATAAAACTTTGTTTTAACTCCTGTTTCTTTAATTGCATCAAGAAATCTTAGTGTACCTACAGCATCAACCTCTGCAGTGTATTCTGGAACCTCAAAAGAAACCTGCACATGAGATTGAGCACCTAAATTGTAAATCTCATCAGGGTGAGTCCTTTCTACCAATCTGTTTAGATTACTAGAGTCCGTTAAATCTCCATAATGAAGGAAAAGTTTTTTATTAAGAATTTCCTTATCATTATAAAGATGATCGATCCTAAATGTATTGAAAGAGCTAGATCTTCGTAAAATTCCATGAACAATATAGCCCTTATCCAATAGTAATTCAGCTAAGTATGAGCCATCTTGGCCAGTTATTCCAGAAATAAGCGCTACTTTTTCACTCATAAAATTCTACTCTAAAATTGCTACCTATTAATATACATTTGAGAATAATACTTCTGATAATCGCCACTTGTAACGTTATTTAACCACTTTTCGTTATCAAGATACCAATTGATTGTTAACTCAATTCCTTCCTCAAATTGAAGAGATGGTTTCCATCCTAACTCCTTCATTATTTTATTGGCATCAATTGCATAACGAAGATCGTGACCGGCTCTATCGGTAACATAGGTAATTAGTTTTTCCGATTCACCCTCATTACGGCCTAATTTTTTATCCATTATGCGGCAAATAACCTTAATAAGATCAATGTTTTTCCACTCGTTAAATCCACCTATATTGTATGTTTCACCTACTTTACCATTATGAAAAACAGTATCGATAGCCCTGGCATGATCTATCACATACAACCAATCGCGAACATTCTCGCCTTTACCGTAGACAGGTAGGGGTTTATTATTCCTGATATTATTGATAAAAAGAGGTATTAACTTTTCTGGAAACTGGTTTGGGCCATAGTTGTTAGAACAATTTGTAATAACATAGGGCAATTTGAATGTATTTCCATAAGCACTTACAAAATGATCGCTACTGGCTTTTGAAGCAGAATATGGTGACTGAGGATCATATGGTGTTGTTTCGTAAAAAAAACCTTCGTTCTCCAACGAACCGTAAACCTCGTCGGTTGAAATATGGTAAAATAGTTTACCCCCCATATTTCCTTTCCATGTCTCCTTAGCGGCCTGAAGCAAAGATAAAGTTCCCATTACATTGGTTTGAGCAAATGCAAAAGGATCAGTAATAGAACGATCAACATGCGATTCTGCGGCTAAATGTATTACACCGTCAATATTATACTCGCCGAATATTTTGAGTATTTGGCTATAATCACATATATCCGCTTTAATAAATTTGTAATTTGGAGCATCTTCAATATCCTTGAGGTTCTCCAAATTTCCAGCATACGTTAATTTATCGAGATTGATAATTCTATAGCTGGGATATTTATTAACAAAAAGCCTTACAACATGTGATCCTATAAACCCTGCACCACCAGTAATTAATATACTTCTCATTATCTTGAATTTGCAAGTTTAATTAAATACTGCCCATACTGATTTTTTTCCATAGGTTTAGCCACCTCAAGTATTTTCTCTTTGGTTAACCATCCTTTTTCAAAACCAATTTCCTCCAAACAAGCAATTTTAAGACCTTGTCGATGTTCAATAGTTTCAACAAAATTACTTGCTTCGGTCAATGAATCGTGGGTGCCAGTATCGAGCCAGGCAAATCCTCGCCCCATTATCTCTACGCTAAGGCTTTCTCTGTTAAGAAACTCTTGATTTACCGTTGTTATTTCCAATTCACCCCTTGCAGAAGGCTTTATTGATTTTGCAATTTTTACAACATCATTGGTATAAAAGTAGAGTCCAACTACAGCATAGTTAGATTTCGGGGTCTTTGGTTTTTCCTCAATTGAAATTACCTTACCTGTTGAATCGAACTCAGCAACGCCATAGCGTTCAGGATCGTTAACGTAGTAACCAAAAACAGTGGCTCTTTTGCTCTCCTCAACATTTCGCTTTGCTTTCTTTAAAAGTTCGGAGAAACCTTGTCCGTAAAAAATATTATCGCCCAATACCATACAAACATTATCGTTATCAATAAAATCCTCTCCAATAATAAATGCTTGGGCTAAACCCTCAGGCCTTGGCTGCTCGGCATAAGAGAAAAAAACTCCAAAATCGGAACCATCGCCAAGTAAACGTTTAAAATGTGGTAAATCGTCTGGGGTGGAAATTATTAAAATATCTCTAATACCCGCTAACATTAAAACCGATATAGGATAATATATCATTGGTTTGTCGTAAATAGGAAGCATTTGCTTTGAAACTCCCTTGGTAATAGGATACAAACGTGTTCCTGCACCTCCAGCTAAAACTATACCTTTCACTGATAATGTTTGAATTATGAATAAAATTCTTTATACCAACTTACGAACTCATTAACCCCCTTTTGAATGGGAGTATTAGGTCTATAATTAAAATTTTCAATTAAATCGGTAACATCTGCCCATGTTGCAGGAACATCTCCTGCCTGAAGTGGCAAAAAGTTTTTTAAGGCTTTATAACCAGTAGCATTCTCTATAGCTTCAATAAAATCGAGTAACTTAACAGGCGAACTATTCCCAATATTGTAAACTTTATATGGAGCAATGGAAGATCTAGGCTCTGGTCTCTTTCCCGACCAATTGGAATCGCCCTTGGGTGGATTATCTAAAACACGAATAACGCCCTCTACTATATCGTCAATATATGTAAAGTCGCGCTGCATATTGCCGTTATTGAAAACATCAATAGGCTTTCCAGCTATAATAGCTTTAGTAAAAAGAAACAATGCCATATCAGGTCGTCCCCATGGTCCGTAGACAGTAAAAAAACGTAGTCCTGTGGTGGGTATTTTATATAAGTAACTGTATGTATGGGCCATCAACTCGTTACTCTTTTTGCTAGCGGCATAAAGGCTAATAGGGTGATCAACATTATGACTAGTTGAAAAAGGCATTTCCTCGTTTAATCCATAAACACTAGAACTGCTTGCATATGCCAAATGCTTAACATTATTATGTCTACAACCCTCCAGAATATTTAGGAAACCATTGATATTACTATCAATATATGTGAAGGGATTCTGGATGCTATAACGAACTCCTGCTTGAGCGGCTAAATTACATACCTTATCAAATTTTTCCTCGATAAATAACCTAAGAATGGCCTCCCTGTCCTCTAATTTAAGCTGTATAAATCTGTAATTCTTGAACTTGGAACTTTGAACAAGTTTTCCATAATTAATCGTAGCCTGCTCAATTCCTGTAATTTGAAGCCTAGAGTACTTTAAATTGATATCGTAGTAATCGTTTATGCAATCCAACCCCACAACTTCATCGCCTCTCTCAATTAACCTTTGAGCAAGATGAAATCCAATAAAACCAGCAGTTCCCGTTACTAATATTTTTGCCATAATTTATTAGAACACAAATAACACAGATTTAAAAAATTACCACAGATTAATAAGACTTACCAATAGCCTTAACCTTAAATCCTATTTCCATTAATTTTTTATGATCAAGGATATTTCTACCATCAAAAATGAAAGCTGGCTTCATCATGCTGTCATATATCTTTTTCCAATCGTACGATTTAAACTCATCCCACTCAGTGATTACAGCAATAGCGTGAGCACCCTTACAAGCCTCATATGGATCGTTTACAACTTTCAGTAAATTTCTATTCTCCTCTTTGGATCTAGTTCCTAGATAATCCAAATCGTCGTACATCGCTTTTTCTGGAACTTTTGGATCGTACACCCAAACATTAGCCATATCGTTTAGAAGATGATCTGAAACATATATAGCAGCACTTTCACGTGTATCGTTAGTATCCTTTTTAAATGCCCAGCCCAACATCGCGATCTTTTTACCTGAAACCGTATTGAACAAAGTTTGAATTATATTCATGGCAAACCTTCGTTTCTGGTAATCGTTAAGAATAATAACTTGCTCCCAATAGGCTGCAACCTCTGGTAATCCGAAGTATTCACATAAATAAACCAAATTTAGAATGTCCTTTTGGAAACAAGATCCACCAAAGCCAACCGATGATTTTAAAAATTTTGAACCAATTCTTGTGTCAGAACCAATCGCATATGCTACCTCATCCACGTCGGCACCTGTCACTTCACAAAGGGCCGAAATACTGTTGATAGAAGATATTCTTTGAGCAAGAAATGCATTCGCTGTCAGTTTTGATAACTCCGAAGACCATAATCTTGTTTGTATGATTCGCTCTCTCGACACCCAACTTGCATAAACAGAAGTTAATGCTTCAATTGCGGCCAAACCTTCTGGAGTTTGATCTCCACCAATTAAAACCCTATCGGGAGCCATTAAATCCTGAATAGCAGTTCCTTCTGCCAAAAACTCCGGATTAGAAAGTACCTGAAACTTAATTCCATTTCCAGTCTCAGAAAGTATAGTTTTAACAGCCTGAGCGGTCCTTACAGGTAAAGTTGACTTTTCAACAACAATCTTATCGGTAGTTGATAATTGGGCAATTTGCCTTGCACATAATTCTACAAAACGTAAATCGGCTGCTCTACCCTTGCCCACACCAAAGGTCTTTGTAGGAGTATTTACACTGATAAAGATCATATCGGCCTCTTTAATGCCAGTCTCAATATCAGTTGTAAAAAATAGATTTTTACCTCTGGCTTGCTTAACAACCTCTAACAAACCTGGCTCATATACTGGCAATTCATCGGTATTCCATGCGTCAATTCTAGAAGGATTAATATCAACGACATTAACCTTAATCTGCGGGTTTTTAAATGCAATTACGGCCATTGTTGGTCCACCAACGTAACCAGCACCAATACAGCAGATGTTTTTTATTTTAGACATAGGATATGAAAATTTTGAGATTCGAGGTTTGAGGTTTAAAAAGCCAAGATATGAGATTCAAAAAAATAGATATGCATAAATACAGCTTCGCCCTGTCAGTTACATTATAAATGTAACCTAAAGGACTAATCAGCCAACGAAGATAACATTTTATGTGCTTAACACAAAAATACGTTAAACAAAAAAAGCCCATAAAGGGCTTAATTAACTGACCAAAAATATATTACAAACTCCAATAAGTAAGTTTATTTATTCTATTACGGTAAATTCCCTTAACATCAATAAATACACATCCTTCTGAGGCAAAGTTACTAAACCAATTCTCATTCAAATTAATATATTGATTATGGCTTACAGCAACTATAATTGCTTCATACTTTCCAGTTGGTTCTTTTGCCATATCGAAGCCATACTCCTCCTTAACCTCATGCGCATCGGCAAAGGCATCAACCACATCAATTTTATTGATTCCAAAAGATTTTAACTCATTGAAGATATCTACAACTTTAGAGTTTCGGATATCACTAACATTCTCCTTAAATGTGACACCCATTATTAATACCCTGGAGTCTTTAGGATTTTTATCAGCGGCAATAATTTTCTTAACAGTTTGCTTAGCCACATAACCGCCCATAGAGTCGTTAATAAAACGGCCTGCGCTTATAATTTGTGGGTGATATCCAAGTTCTTTAGCCTTATAAACAAGATAGTATGGATCAACTCCAATGCAATGTCCACCCACCAAACCTGGGAAAAATTTAAGGAAATTCCACTTTGTACCAGCAGCTTCAAGAACCTCAAATGTGTTAATTCCCATACGATTAAACATTATGGAAAGCTCATTCATAAAAGCTATATTGATATCGCGCTGAGTGTTCTCAATTATCTTAGCAGCCTCAGCAACTTTTATTGAACTAGCCCTGTGAATCCCTGCTTTAATAATTAACTCATAGGTTTTAGCTATTTCTTCAGACGATTCTACATCGCAACCCGATGTAATTTTCTTTATTGTTGTTAAGGTATGTTCCTTATCGCCAGGATTAATGCGCTCAGGCGAAAATCCTACTTTAAAATCAGAAATATACTTTAAACCTGAAAGTTCTTCGAGCAATGGAACACAATCCTCCTCGGTACATCCTGGATATACAGTAGACTCATAAACAACATAATCCCCTCTCTTTAAAACCTGTCCAACAGTACGCGTTGCTGCTAGCAATGGCTTTAAATCTGGCAAGTTGTGCTCATCAATCGGAGTTGGAACTGCAACAACATAAAACTTTGCAACTCTAATATCTTCAATATTTGCAGTAAACTCAATATCACAACCATCAAACGCCTCACTTTCGAGCTCTTTACTTGGATCAATTTTATTCTTCATTAAATCAACCCTATCCTGCTTAATATCAAAACCAATAACGGGTAACTTACGAGCAAATTCAAGAGCAATTGGAAGACCAACATACCCTAATCCTATTACGGCTAATTTTTCTTTTTTAGTAATTAGTTCTTGATACATATGATATAAATTAGATGTTAATATTTTTGCAAAAAGGATGATAATCACCATTTAGTCCAAGTGGTGAAGAGTTACGAATATTATAGACAGTTTGAATCGATTGCTTTGCATCGGCTAAGCCAAAACCATTTCCATCAAGTATTCCTCTATAGCTATGTGTATGCAAATCGGTAAATCCTTCGCTAAACTCTAGTTCCTCGTTCTCAATGGAAATTGATCGGAATGTACGTTGACCTTTTTCCTTTATATTTTGAGGGATATCATTATAATCAACACTAAGAAACCAACGAACTCTAGCCTTTTCAAGTTCGAAATACCCTGATGCCTTATCGGGTTTTGATAAATGCACCTTACTACTCTTAACACCACCAAATATCCATGTTAGCATATCGAAAAAATGAACCCCAATATTTGTTGCAACTCCTCCTGACTTTTGAAGATCTCCCTTCCAAGAAATAAAGTACCAACGTCCACGGCTTGTGATATAAGTTAAATCTATATCGTAAATTTTGTCCTTGGGACCTTCATCAATCTTCTTTTTGAGGTTAATAATCGCAGGATGAAGCCTTAACTGTAGAATGGTATAAACCTTATGGCCTGTTTCTTGCTCAATTTCCTGTAAAGCATCAATATTCCAGGGGTTTAAAACTATTGGTTTTTCACAAATTGCCTGAGCTCCTTGCCTTAAGGCAAATCGAATATGTGAATCGTGTAAGTAGTTTGGAGTGCAAATCGAAACATAATCAACCTTTGTTCCTTGACGCTTTAATTTATCGATATGCCTGTCGAAACGTTCATACTCTACAAAAAAGTCTGCTTGTGGGAAATAACTATCCATAATCCCAACGCAATCGTGTTTATCAAGAGCAGCCAATAAATTATTGTTAGTCTCTTTAATTGCCTTTAAATGACGAGGTGCAATAAAACCAGCAGCTCCAATTAATGCGAAATTTTTCATAAACTATTTTAAACGAAAAACATTTTCATTATCTAATCTATATTTCTGTCCACTTTCCGGACAAACAGCAACACTGTTTTGATCAAATTCAAGACGATGGCCAAATTCACTCATCCAGCCAATTTGTCGTGCAGGATTACCCACAACTAATGCATAAGGTTTAACATCTTTAGTCACCACTGCACCTGCGCCGATAAAGCAATACTCTCCCAAAGTAATTCCACAAACAATTGTAGCATTAGCTCCAATTGTAGCAGAACGCTTTACAAGGGTTTTCATGTACTCGCTTTTGCGATTAACTGCGCTACGAGGATTTATTACGTTGGTAAAAACCATTGATGGACCCAAAAAAACATCGTCCTCGCAAATAACCCCTGTATAAATCGACACATTGTTTTGTACCTTCACGTTATTACCTAAGGTTACTCCAGGCGATACAACAACATTCTGTCCAATATTACAGTTATCACCAATTGTACAACCAGTCATAATATGGCTAAAATGCCAAATCTTGGTTCCATTGCCAATAGTTGATCCTTCATCAATTACTGCAGAATTATGCGCAAAAAAGTTGGAATCCATCTATAAAAATTTTATCAAATATAACTATTTGAAAAACGCCAGAGTTTTTTCGCAGATAAATTTTAGGGTAGATTCATCCATTTCGGTATGCATAGGTAACGAAATAACCGAATTTGCTAATGAATCGGAAACATGAAACGATGCAGTTCCGTTTACTGCTCTATAAGGTTCAAATGCCTTCTGCTTGTGTAAAGGTACTGGATAGTATACCATTGAAGGAATTCCAAATGATGCTAAATGCTTTACTAATTCATCTCTATTTGCATCAATTACCCTCAGGGTATACTGATGAAAGATATGGTTACTCCATTTAACCCGACTTGGAACAGCAAGGTGTGAACATGCCTTGAGATTAGAATCATAATAGTTTGCAGCAAAAATACGAGCACGATTGTACTCCTCGAGGTATTTCAACTTTACGTTTAGAATTGCAGCCTGAATGGTATCGAGTCTTGAGTTTACCCCTATTCTATCGTGATGATATCGAACCTTCATCCCGTGATTGGCAATCGATCGTATTTCGTTTGCCAAATCATCGTTATTTGTAAATAACGCACCTCCATCGCCATAACAGCCTAAGTTTTTGGATGGGAAAAAAGAGGTAGTTCCAATATCGCCTAAAGTTCCGGCCTTAACTTTACTTCCATTCTCCATAAAATAATCAGCTCCAAGAGCTTGGGCATTATCCTCAATAACAAATATGCTATGTTTCTTGGCAATACGCATTATTTCGTCCATGTTAGCACATTGTCCAAACAGATGAACTGGAATTATTGCCTTTGTTTTTGGTGTAATTGCTTCTTCTAACTTTTTTATGTCGATTGTAAAATTAAGAGGATCAACATCAACCAACACAGGAACCATACCAAGTAATGCAACAACCTCAACAGTGGCAATAAAAGTAAAATCGGGAGTTATCACTTCGTCTCCAGGTTTTAAACCTAATGCCATCAGAGCTATTTGCAAAGCATCGGTTCCGTTAGCACAACCAATAACATGCTTAACTCCTAGATATTTGGCCAAATTGTCCTGAAACAGATTAACATCTTTTCCCTTAATAAACGAAGTGCTATCAATCACTTCCTGGATTGCAGAGTCAATCTCTGGTTTAATTTTGGTATACTGACCCTTAAGGTCGCACATTTGTATATTCCGATTTTCCATATCTTGAAATGAATTGAAAGCAAAAAGCCTGCAATCGCAGGCTTATGCTTACTTATTTTGCATAACTGATGGCTCGTGTTTCTCGAATTACTGTAATCTTGACCTGCCCAGGGTATGTCATCTCATCCTGAATTTTCTTAGCAATCTCAAATGATAGTTTATTTGCTTCCTCGTCCGATATTTTTTCACTTCCAACTATCACGCGCAACTCTCTACCTGCTTGTATTGCAAAGGTTTTAAGAACGCCTGGGTATGAAAGTGCCATGTCCTCCATTTCTTTAAGACGTTTAATATACGATTCAACAACCTCGCGACGTGCACCTGGACGAGCACCCGATATTGCATCGCAAACCTGAACAATTGGAGCGAATAGGGTGGTCATTTCAACCTCGTCGTGGTGCGAACCAATTGCATTGCAAATCTCAGGTTTCTCCTTATACTTTTCGGCCAACTTCATTCCTAATACTGCGTGTGGCAATTCGGGCTCATCATCGGGAACTTTACCAATATCGTGTAATAAGCCTGCACGCTTAGCCACTTTAGGATTTAAACCTAACTCAGAGGCCATGATAGCGCAAAGATTTGCCACTTCGCGTGAGTGCTGTAATAGGTTTTGTCCGTACGACGAACGATACTTCATTTTACCTACCAATCGAATTAACTCAGGGTGCAATCCATGAATACCTAAGTCTATAGTAGTGCGTTTTCCAACTTCTACAATTTCATCCTCAACCTGTTTTTGAACCTTTTGAACAACCTCCTCGATACGGGCAGGGTGAATTCTACCATCGGTAACTAGTTGATGTAAAGCTAAACGGGCAATTTCTCTTCGAACAGGATCGAAAGCGGAAAGAATGATTGCTTCTGGAGTATCGTCAACAATAATTTCAACACCAGTTGCGGCTTCTAAGGCACGAATATTTCTACCCTCGCGTCCAATAATTCTACCCTTAATCTCATCAGAATCAATATTGAAAACGGTAACCGAGTTTTCAATTGCTGCCTCGGTAGCAACACGTTGAATTGTTTGAACAACAATTCTTTTGGACTCTTTGGCCGCGGTCATTTTTGCTTCATCAACAATCTCGTTGATATATGACATCGCGGATGTTTTGGCTTCGGCTTTAAGCGATTCTATAAGTTGTGATTTTGCTTCCTCGGCAGAAAGACCCGAAATAGCCTCAAGTTTCTCAACTTGTGATTTATGCATTCTATCGAGTTCCTCCGATCGCTTTTCAACTAACTCCATTTGGTTGCTTAGGTTTTCTCTGATAACATCAACCTCCTTATGTTTCCTTTGGAGTTCCTCTAGTTTCTGAGTAATAAGAACCTCCCTCTGCTTAATTTTATTCTCAGCCTGAGCAATACGGGAGTTTTTCTCGTTGATTACCTTTTCGTGTTCTGTTTTGAGCTGTAAGAATTTCTCTTTAGCTTGAAGAATTTTCTCCTTCCGAATAACCTCCGCTTCACTTTCAGCTTCTTGAACTATCTTATTTCGCTTACCTGCCAACAATTTGCTCCATAGCAGGTACGATAAAAACCCACCCAGTATAAAGGTTGAGGCTGCTATTATAATTGTGTATTCCATAACTAATTTATTTTTAAACGTTTATATATATAAAAAACCCGCATTACGCCTTAATTTTATGTAGAAACCCCAGTTAAACATGGGTGGAGAGGCCATCTGTGTCAGACTTCCAATGTCCCAAACAGGAATCCCGAACTAGCGGTAAAAAGGCCTGTCTTAGACAGATCAAGTCCTACTCCAAGTAGTGTAGTGTTGAGTTTCGCAAAAACATTAAGGCAATAATGCGGGCAATGCTATTTGAAAGAACTTAAGTTTTGCTTTTCAATATAAGAACCTAGCCATTCATCCAACTCCGACAATTCTTCTGTAACAGTAGCATTATCGAACTTTCCTTCACACTCAATAAGTTTAATCACAAACTGCAAGGCAGCCATAGCCAAAAAATCCTGAACATCCTTATCGGTGTAGCGTTGCTTGTACTGGAGAACCTTATCGTTAATCATTTTTGCTGCCTTACGTATCTTCTCCTCATCATCTCTTTCGATCTTCAAAGGGTAATACCTATCGGCAACATTTACTTTTATTGAAAATTTATCCTCCATTCGAGCAATACTTGGCCTATCTGTTTAGTAAAGCAATACATTTGTCAATTTCCCGCACCATACGGTTTACCTTAATTTTAGCTTCGTGCACCTCGGCATCCGATGCCTCAACCGCCTTAGCTAACTTTAAGCGAGAATAACGCTCTTCAAGCTCATTAAAGGCTAACTCCTTGGCTTTAAGTTTGTTTTCCAACTCCGCCTGATGTGCCTTAAGTTGATCATTCTCTTGTTTTAACCTTTCATAGGTAAAAACAAGAACCTGAACCTTTTGTTTAATTTTGCTACTTATTTCGCTTGTATCAACGTTCATATCTCAAGTAAAGTTCTACAAAATTAATCATAGATAAATCAAAAACAAAATTATTTAAAACATTAATTGAATTTAGGCAGAAGTTAACAACTACATATGGCAAGGGATTTGATCAAATTTGTATAAAGTAAATATCCAAATACTTATCTTTGGAACCAAAACAAATATAGAATGATCAGACTTGCCTTTTCTAAGTTTTTGATAGTTATTATCTTAACATCTTTCAGCCAAATCATTAGATGTCAAACAGCCGGATTTTACAATCCAATTGCATTGCCTCCGTCAATTTCGGGATCGTTCGGAGAGATCCGCTCTGATCATTTCCATTCTGGGGTAGATTTTAGAACCAATGGAAAAACAGGTTTTCGTGTATACTCATCGGAAAAGGGATATGTTTCCAGAATTAAGGTTAGTGCTGTAGGATTCGGAAAGACAGTATATATCGATCATCCTAACGGCTTTACTACAGTTTACGCCCACCTTGATGGTTTCTCAAAGAAAATTGCACAGTATGTAGAAAATGCCCAATACTCTCTGAGGTCGTTTGAGGTTGAATTGTTTCCAGAAAAAAACGAAATTCTCATTGAGAAAGGCGAGATTATTGGATTTTCTGGAAACTCAGGAAGTTCTGGAGGCCCTCACTTACATTACGAGATCCGATATACATCCTCTCAAATTCCTATGGCACCTTTAAAACACTTTGAGAATTGGAAAAACACTGACACATCGGCTCCTACGCTTAACAAGATATACATCTTTCAAATTGATAGCATTAACTATTTGATGGATAGCACTGAACGAAAAAGTTTGAAATTCAATAAAAATAGAAACAACTACCAAGTAGTAGATACTATAAAAGCGTATGGAAGAATTGGGCTGGGCATAGAATCGTACGATTATGTTAATGAGAATAGCAACAGATGTGGTTTCAGTGAAATATCTCTTAAAGTGAATGACAAAATCACCTATAAATTATCGCTGGACTCATTCGCTTTTGCTGAAACAAAGTTTGTTAATAGCATTATTGATTATGGCGCTAAAATCCTTACAAACGAAGAAGTCGTTCAACTTTGGGTCGATGATAACAATAAGTTTAGCGGATTAAATGTTGATAAATCCAAAGGCTTCATCACAATTGAAAACAACAAAGTTTACAACATCTCAATCGATATAGAAGATCATGCTGGCAATACCGCAAACTTAAAAATGATTATTAAAGGATTTAATGTACAGAAAAAAGAAATAAGCACTATTTCCTCTAAATCAACTTTGCTGGAGTTTAATAAAGAGCACAAAATATCGTCAAAGGGTTATGAAATTATTATACCCAAGGATGCTCTTTACCACAATCTCTACTTTTCGCACTCAATGGATTCGACAAACAAAAAACAACCCGTTTATAGAATCCATAATCCAAAAACTCCAATCCACAAAAGATTTACGTTAAGAATTGAGCCCAACTCTTTCTACTATAAATATATAAACAAACTATATATTGGATATATTAACGGGAAAGGTATAGAGTTTGTTGACAGCAAAAACACCTCCGGAAGCATTGAGGCAAGTTGTAGTAAGTTTGGAAATTACACCTTATTGATTGATACTATTCCTCCACAAATTAAGCCGATTAACATTTCCAACAAACAGAACCTCTTGAATGAATCCAAAATGAATTTTCAACTAATTGATGAAACAGGTATAAACACTTATGCCGGATATATTGATAACGATTGGGTATTGTTCGAATGGGATCCTAAAAATGAAATGCTAACCCATGTACTGGATAAAACTCGAATTAAACCGAACAGCTGGCACACTCTCAAGATTGAGGTGAGCGATAAACTAAACAATAAATCAGAATTTAACTGCGATTTTTTCTGGTAATCAGTACCTTTGCATAAATACTCTTGAATTGCTCACACTATTCTACTTTATACTATTTCTCATATCTATCTTACTGGTTTCAATACAACCATGGTGGTTGTTATATAAGTACAGCAATGCCATGGCTTTTATCCTTCAAAAGGTTATTAAGTATAGAGTTAGGGTTACTCGGGCTAACTTAAAGTTAGCATTTCCGGATCTATCCTGCGAAAACCTTTTGACGTTAGAAAAAGCAATATACCGAAACCTTGCCGACATATCGGTAGAGGCATTAAAGGGTTTTACTATGCCCAACAAAAATGTAATGAAGCGACACAAAATTCTGAATCCAGAATTACTCGATTTTTACCACAAAAATGGACAAAGTGTTATTGGTGTTGCAGGACATATTGGAAATTGGGAATGGGGCGCCATTTCGGCAGGAGTTCAGTTAAACCATTACCCAATAGCCATATACAAATCACTAAGCAATAAACTTATAGATGGATTTATGAAGTGGAACCGATCGCTTCGGGGAACACTTATGGCACCAACCTCAATCACATTTGAGACTTTTGAAAAATATCGAAATACCAAGTGCATATACCTTTTAGTGGCCGATCAAAGTCCGTCGAAATCATCATCCCCGAAAGCATACTGGATAGATTTTTTCAATATGGAAACAGCCTGCATACATGGGCCTGAGAAATACGCTAGAATGTACAATTATCCAATAATTTTCATTGATATTCGACGAGTAAAAAGAGGGTTTTACGAAATAGAGCTATCCACATTGGTCGATAACCCGAACGAAATTCCCGATGGAGAAATAACCAAGCGGTATATGAATAAACTGGAAGAGGTTATCCGAAGAAATCCCGAGAGTTGGCTTTGGTCGCACCGTCGATGGAAACTAAAAAGGTTGTAAATAAGCCCAATTAACACTAAAATTTCTGATATTTAATAAAATGGTTCTATATTTGAAGGTATAAAAATGATGAAAAATTAAAGCTATGAAAAAGATAATCATCCTATCAACAATACTGCTAAGTTTGTTACTTTCCGAGAATGCATTAGCTCAAAAGTATAGAAAAAAAGAGGTATCCGTTATATCCTTTAAACTGAGCATCAATAACGACTATAGAGGCAAAATTGATGCTTTTAGCAGTTATTTCAATGAACCTAAAAACAAGAATGCCAACAGAGTTGATAATTTAATAATATATACTGCATGGGATTTGATTAGCGAAAAACTTCGTAACGAGATAGGGATGATTATACTCCCCCTAGATGCCTATGGAAACAAGTTTTCATACGATGTATACGGATTCCCAGATGTGGGTATTAATAAAGCTTTAAACAAGGGTCAATCAAAGTACTATATCAAAATTGACATAGAAATAGGACCTGAAGTATCGGCAAAATATATTACAAAATCGCAACCCGATTCTGCAAATCAAATCATTCAGCTTAAGGATGATGAGTTTAAACCAAAGGTCACAGTTAACATGACCATATACTCCGATAAAGGAATTATCCCTGTTGCTAACTGCATTGGTGAAGCTAATGCCGAAAGAGTTTTAACAATTGACAAATCTTTTTTTGATGGCATAATCAACAGCGATGAGAACACCGATAAATCGACACTTTTCAATCTTTTAAAAGAAGCATCCAGGAAGTTGATTATTAGCGTTTACTCTAATAAGTAATGGCTTTTCAAATAGAATTAGGTTCAACACACACATGCATAGGATTGATGTCGGGCACATCGCTTGATGGTCTTGATATTTGTTTATGCACCTTCCACAAAAAAGAAAATGGAACTTGGAAATATTCCATAATTAAAGCAACAACCCTTCCCTACCCAAAGGTCATTAGAGAATTACTCGAAAGTGCACCTCGCTTAAACGGGGAGCAACTTACAGAACTCGACTATAAATATGGACACTGGTTAGGAAAAATTACAAAAGAATTTATACAAGAGACAAAGGAAAACCCTTCGTTTATTGCTTCGCACGGGCATACCATTTTCCATAACCCAAAAAATGGATACACACTTCAAATAGGTAAAGGTTCAGCGATTTCAACAGAAACAGGAATACCATGTATTTCAGATTTTCGCTCATCGGATGTTTGCAAAAGCGGACAAGGTGCGCCGCTTGTCCCTATTGGAGATAAACTGCTTTTCTCCGAATACGATATTTGTCTTAACCTTGGAGGAATAGCCAATTTGAGTTTCGACAACAACAATTCGAAGAGAATTGCCTACGATGTATCGCCCTGCAATATGATGCTGAACTACTTGTCGAACCAAGCTGGGAAGGAATACGATTTTAATGGCGAACTTGGCAAACAAGGCAAAGTCTGTAATAATTTGCTCGAAAAATTCAATGATTTAGAATACTACAAAACCGATTTTCCAAAATCGTTAGGGCGAGAGTGGTTTGAGTTAAATGTAATGCCGATTATAAACAGCTCCGATATTAAGTTAGATGATAAACTACGTACATCGTATGAGCATATAGCAAACCAAATAACTAGCACTACCAATAAAATTGAAGGAAAGAATTTGCTGATAACTGGGGGTGGTGCGAAAAATATGTTCCTAATCGACCTAATCAGGCAAAAATCGAATAAGGAAGTTATCATTCCCGATTCTCAAACAATCGACTTTAAAGAGGCATTAATATTTGCTTTTTTAGGAGTGCTCTTCACAGAACAACAGCATAGCGCTCTAGCAACTGTAACAGGCGCAAGAACAAATTCCATAAGTGGTTGTTTTTACTACTAGTTCACATAAATTAAATTGAGTGAATTAAACTCTTTGAGCAAAAATTTATCAAAAAAATATTAGGTTTGTCATTCCGATAATTTTAAAAACTTCAAAACTATGAGAAAACTCACAGTAAAATTGCTTGTTGTTATTGCAATAGGTATGATAGCAAAACCAGCATCGGCCTGTACCAATTACCTTGTAACTAAAGGTGCATCGGTTGATGGTTCAACTATTATTACCTATGCTGCCGATTCGCATTACCTATTTGGTGAACTTTACTTCCGACCTGCAGCAACCTACCCCGCAGGTACTTTAATGAAAATTTACGAATGGGATACAGGAAAATATCTAGGAGAAATCCCTCAAGCATTACAAACATACTCCGTTGTGGGAAATATGAACGAGTATCAAGTATCGATTGGTGAAACTACCTATGGAGGAAGAGACCTTCAGGATAGTACAGGACTTATTGATTATGGCTCGTTAATGTACATTACGCTTCAACGCTCCAAAACAGCCCGCGAAGCCATTAAGGTTATGACACAACTTGTTGAAACCTACGGTTACTATAGCTCAGGTGAATCGTTTTCGATTGCCGACCCCAATGAGGTTTGGATTCTTGAGATGATTGGCAAGGGAACCGATATTAAGGTTGACAAAAAGTCAAAAAAATCGTTCAATGCAAACAAGGGTGCTGTATGGGTAGCAATTAGAATACCCGATGGTTACGTTTCGGGGCACGCTAACCAAGCTCGCATTACCACCTTCCCTCTCGAAAACCTTAAAAATTCGATAAGTTCTAAGAATATTGATAAGATTTTTAATCCCGAGGTTGAAGTGGTTTACGCACACGATGTAATAAAATTTGCACGCGACAAAAAGTTCTTTGACGGAAAAGATGAGGAGTTCAGCTTCTCCGATATTTATGCTCCAGTTGATTTTGGCGCAGCCCGTTTCTCCGAGATTAGAGTTTGGTCGTTCTTCAAAGATGTTAACAAATCGATGTGGGACTATTTTGATTATGTAAAAGGTCACAACCTAACAAAGCGTATGCCTTTATACATTAAGCCAGAGCGTAAACTATCGACCAGAGATTTGATGAACTTTATGCGCGACCACCTAGAGGGAACTGAACTTGATATGAGCAAAGACCCAGGTGCAGGCCCTCATGGTTTACCATACCGCTGGCGTCCACTTACCTGGAAATACGAAGGTAAAACATACGTAAACGAACGCGCTACCGCAACGCAACAAACAGGATTCTCTTTTGTAGCACAAGCACGTAACTGGTTACCAAACCCAATTGGCGGGATACTATGGTTCAGCGTTGACGATGCTGCTACTACAGTTTACTTCCCTGTGTATTGCGGAATTACCGAAGTTCCAGAATCATATGCCACAGGTAAAGGTGATATGCTTACATACTGCGACGATTGCGCATTTTGGACATTCAACAAAGTAACCAACTTCGCTTATCTACGCTACGATTTGATGAGCAAGGATATCAAAAAACTACAAGATGAGTTGGAAAACCGATTCATCAATAACACACCAATTGTTGATGCTAGCGCAAAGGAACTTTATGCTCAGGATCCCAAAATGGCTATTCAGTACCTAACCGATTACTCAGTAAATACGGGTAATTACCTAGTTAACCGCTGGGAAAAACTATTCCAGTATTTACTGGTAAAATATATTGATGGAAATGTAAAACAGGAAGAAAACGGCAAGTTTAAGTACAATGAGTACAATGCCGCCCCTGCTCCTGTAAAAAATCCTCAGTACCCCGATTGGTGGAAAAAGAATGTTATTGATGCAACAGGCGATAAATTACTCCAACCCGCGAATGCAGGTGGACACTAAAAAGAAGGGGCGCTAGCCCCTTTTCTTTTACTTTTTACAAGAAATAATTCAGTAAAAGTTGGTATAATTATCAAATTTTCATATTTTTGCGGCCTATTTGGTGCGTAATCTCTTACTAGGACATAGGAGCCAGTAATATTCCGCATTTATGAACAAAACTTAAAAAATATACTAAAATGAATCTTATTAAAGTAGCCGAAGAGTCGTTTGCAGTAAAGAAAGAGCATCCAGATTTCAAAAGCGGCGATACTGTAGTTGTTCACTATAAGATTATTGAAGGGAACAAAGAGCGTATTCAGAACTACCGTGGCGTAGTTATCCAGAGAAAAGGTACAGGCGCAACTGAAACTTTCACTGTTAGAAAAATTTCTAGCGGAGTTGGTGTTGAAAGGATTTTCCCATTCCATTCACCTTTTATTGATCAGATTGAGGTAGTTAAGGAAGGTAAAGTTCGCAGAGCACGTATTTACTATCTTCGCGACTTAACTGGTAAGAAAGCTCGTATTAAAGAGAAGAAAAGAAGAATTGATACACAACAATAAATTAAAATCCCCAAATTTTTGGGGATTTTTTTATTTACCACTTGTAGATAAAAAAATAATTTCTATCTTTGCACTCGCAATTCAAACGGCTCCGTAGCATAACTGAATAGTGCATCTGACTACGGATCAGAAGGTTGCAGGTTTGAATCCTGCCGGAGTCACAAAAAAGCCAATCTTAACAGGTTGGTTTTTTTTATTTGATACAATTAAAAAAATGAAATAAACAAGGCAGGATCATGGAGTATAGCGGAACTAATCCTGCCGGAGTCATAAGAATAGGCTCATCTTTTTAAGATTAGCCTATTTTGCTTTGAAATAATTCACAACAAATAAAATTACCAAGGTATACAGAATAACTATAAGAACACTGAATTTATAACGCAAAAGGCCAATCAGTATAGATTGGCCTTTTACATATTTAACTATAACTTCTACCCACAAAAAGATTTAATTCTTCACTACTACGTGTTTTAAACTCGTATTAGCATTTACAATAGGGAAATACATAAGCGAAATTTGTGCTGGATTTACTAAATACCTTCCTGTAAAGCGAGGCAAAAGACGAATTACAAACTTGTACTTGCCAGCCTCCATTTTTTCGCAGAATATATTG
>WBUV01000008.1 GCA_008933525.1 Bacteroidales bacterium
GTACTATATATCGCAAGACTACGAGCGAAGTACTGTTGGTTTTAGAGGTATGTTTGAGGGCTGGAATAATAATCATATGTTGATGCTTATCGATGGTATTCCTTTTAACGATAATCTATACGGAACAGCCTACACTTGGGATATTACACCATTGAACTTTGTCAATTCATTAGAAGTTATTTTCGGTCCTAGTGGAGCACTGTATGGGACCAATGCAATGAATGGAGTGATATCGTTAAATACCGTAAAAGCTAATGATATTGAAGGTATTGGTAGGGCAACTCTAAGGTTGGGAAACAGTGGTTATGAGCATTACGATATTGTTTCCGGTGTTGAGAATGACGATTTTGGCATAGTTGCTGCTTTTAGCGCAATGTCAACTAGCGGCAATGAATACTTTTCTTATGATGCCTCTGCTAGTAGCGATGAGTTTGGAAATCCAATACGGTTTAAAACGAATGATAATAGAAGTAGTTCCTATTTTTTTACAAAATTTTACGGCAAAGGAAAGTATGAAGGTTTGATGTTTCAGTTTCACCAGCAGAGTTGGGATTTTGAAACTGGTCATGGTTGGCTCTACGTTATACCGATAGACCGGAGAGTATGAATGAGTTCCGACGAATATTCGCATTAAGGTATGCTCCTAATCGTCTTGGTAAAAGGTTAATGCATGAGTTTACAGCTCGCCTACAATTACATGACATAGATTGGAATATGCGATTCTACAATAACGGTGCGCAAAACGGTTATTACCCCGATGGAGTTTCTGAGTTCCTGAAAACTAAAGGAAAGGATTTGTTTTTTAGGGCCCAAACCAGTTTTACCGAAAAGTATCACAACTTAATAGTAGGATTTGAGAGTACTGCATTTTTATATAATGGCGATGATGCCCATTATGCAAATATCGATATGAACACCTGGGCTGCTCCTAACGAACAATCACATTACGACTTGAATCCTTGGCTCGAATTTGTGGTGAATAAGCCCGTTTTCAATATAGCCACTTATGCTCAGTACATTTCGCCAAAAATATTTGATAAACTGCAGATTACAACTAGTGTTCGGTTCGATAGGATGTTTTTTGACTATGTTGATTTATCAACTACAAGTAAGCCTGAAAAATCCAAAAGTTTTCAGATGATTACTCCTCGTATTGCTATTGTTTATTCATTGTCCAATAACCTTGTTCTAAAAGCAATTTACGGAAAAGCATTTCGAACTCCTTCGCCAACAGAGATGTTCGGGTATAATACCTTTACATTGGCTTCCAACATAAATGAGTTAAAACCCGAATTGGTTACAAACCTTGATCTGAGTTTAGACTGGGAGTTATCTCAAAGATTTAATGTGAGAATCAACTCTTTCCTTGTTAATTTTGAGAATCAAATTGCCTATAGTGTTGCAAACAAGAATTTGAGCACGAATATTTATTCGTTAAAAACATGCGGAGCGGAGGTTGGAGCTCAATATGCATCCAAATCGTTTACTACATTTTCTAACCTCTCCTATGCCTATCGTTACGACGAGGATATTCTTGATAGTACTATTGTTGTTAGTAAAGCCAGAGTAACTTGGGCGCCTTCTGTTCTTGCCAAACTTGGGGTTTTGTATAAGTTTAATCGTTTTAGTTTTTCTGCTCTGGGTTATTATCAGAATCGGGTTTATAGGCGTAATTCAGATAAGTTCAACGAGATGTCGCTTTATCGTCCATTGGATTATGTAAAAGGCTGGTTTAGCATAAATGTGAAAGGTTCGTATAAGGTTACTAAAAAGTCGGAGTTTAGCCTACAGGTAAACAATATGTTGAACTCTGAGCGATATAGTTTGAAGAATAACCAATACCTGTTTGATTATAGGTTGGAAGGTAGAGCTGTTATTGGTGAATACGTTTTAAGATTCTAGGTTTTGCTATTTCTGGTAGGGTTTTTATTTGGATAGGTGTATTACTAGTAAATAGTTTAAACCTGAAATTTGAATATTATGAAACTGATAGCTAAAACACTTGGAATAGCTCTTTTAGTTGGTTTGTTTGCTAGTTCAAACGCCTACTCGCAAAAGGTAGTTAAAGTGAAATCGAATCCACACCATAAAACAGTTGTGGTAAAAAACAAGAACGGAAAAGTTAAGAAGGTGGTGTATCGTCCACATTGGGCGCCAAAGCGGTCATACTACCATCGCTGGGTATATTTTCCTCGTCATAATTTTTACTGGGACAATGTTAAGCGTGTATATGTATACAAAAACGGTGTAAAATGGGTTGCTGTGGCAACATTACCACCTGCCTATGCAAAAGTAAACCTTGAAAAGGAAAAGAGCGTTGAGTTAACTGAGGTTAATGACTCTACAGAAACAGTTTATGATAAGAACGAACAGCATATTAAGGAGTTAAAGGTTGAAGAGTAATCTTACAGGTTGATAAGGAAAAGGGATATCAAAACGATATCCCTTTTCCTTTTATTCTATTTTGAACATTATGCTTTCCTCTGTTTTGTTGCCCAGTTTATCAACTACGCTTATATTTAATGTGTAGGTTTTCCCCAATGTTAGTTTTTCAATAGGATTCCTGTATGCAATTGGTTTGCCTTCATCAATATTGTAATTAATGGTAACCTCACCCGAAAGATTATCGGTTGCTGCTAGGAATATTTTCGTATCCGAAGAGTAAATATCTATAGTTTCATTGTTTTCAGTTACTTGCTTGTGTGGTTTAACGCTGAAATGATAAAAAACTTCAGGTGCAACATTGTCAACTCCTACCTCAAACGAAAGGAAGTTTAAGTTATCAACATTATCGAAACCAGTGCATTTAACAAGGAAATGTCCGCTTTGCTCTATTGTGAAAGGAGCAGAGTATTCTGTTTCTGCCGATTTATTTATGCTGTAAACAACCCTGCTAACTCCAGCCTCGTTGTCTTTTGCATTGATATGGATTTTTGTTGATGGGCCAATCCACATTGTATCCCTTTGAAGGAATTTGGGTCCATCGAGTTTGTAGGTTAAAGTAGGTCCAGTAATATCGATGGTTGGCATGCTGAACGATTCGGTGCTAGCGCCCGATTGGCTGCGGTTGTTTACATTATCAACTGCGTATGATTTAACGTTCATTGTCCCCATTATATCCGAAAGAAGTACGGGCTTTTCGTATTTAATGAATTCACCATTGTTAAGCGAGTAGAAAATCTCTTTAACTCCTGCCTTATTGTCAACAGCGGCAACTTTTAGTTGGCTTCTACCCGACGAGAACTCTTTATCGCCAATCATATATGAATTTCCTACAATTTCCTCGAAAACCATAGGTGGGGTTTTGTCTACAAAGAATGTAAATGTTTGTTCACTTTCAATATTCCCAACTTTATCGGTTGCAAACCAGGTTAGAGTGTGCTCTCCTTCGGTTATTCTGGCGGTTTGAATCGGTTTTTGGTAAACTGCAAATTCTGATGAGTCAATTTTGAACTTGATGTTGTTTACACCAAACGAATCAACTGCAGTTAGGCTGAGTATTGCTCTTCCCGAAAGAGTGTTTTCGTGTTTATCACCTTCAACTGATAGGGTTGAGGTGGGAGGTGTGCTATCGACAATAAATCTTCGCGTAACCTCTTCTTCCTTGTTTCCCAGATTATCGACTGAGTAAACTTTGACTTCGTACATTCCTTCCCTATCGAAGACAATAGGTTGGGTGTACTCCTTGTAAGGCTCGCCATTAATGGAGATGAAGGTTTTGTTCAAGCCAGCATCGGCATCCGCTGCGGTAATTTCAACAATGCTTCCGCCCGATAGGTATAGTATATCCTTTGAATCTTTTTGGGTTGATTTGTTGAATAGCAATTTCGATTGTGGTGGAACGCCATCGGCAAATAGCTCGAATTTGATTTTACGCCCAATATAAAGGTCAAGGTGAGTCATTTGTTTTGGTCCATGACCATTCCAGTAGAGTGGGTCGCCTTTTTTGTCGATACCAATTAACTTAACGGCATTAGCACCATCGGGGTTTGTTCCAACATAAATGTTTACAGGTGCAGTTGGCGATACGAAAAGGCGATTTGTTGAATCAACATAAATTGTTTTGGTCTCCTGCTGACCAAAAGTATTTGCTGTCAGCAAGGTAAAAGCACATATAAATGAGTATCTATATAATTTCAGCATAATCAATTCAACTATTTTGGCAACGAAAATTTAAACTCAACCCTACGGTTTTGCTTGTGTTTAGAATCGGGACAAGGTACACCTTTTACACAATCGTTTAGGATGTTTGAATCGCCCAATCCTTTTGCTTTTATTCTTCGAGCATCAATTCCTTTTGATGTTAGGTAGTTGGCAACGGATTGCGCTCTGCGCTCCGAGAGTGTTTTGTTCGATTCCGATGAGCCGCGGGCATCGGCATATGCCCTAATCTCAAGAATCAGCTCGGGGAATTCTCTCATTAATTGGAGCATTTCCGCCAAATTATTCGACGATTCGTTAAGTAGCCTTGCACTGGCAGTTTCAAAGTAGATATTATCGATTTTGAAAATTGCTTCGGGCGATACAATAATCTTGAATGTTGATGTGTCGCCAATATTGCCAACATTATCAATGGCATAAGCTTTCAGTTCCGATTCACCCTCCTTGTTGAAAGAGATATTTTCTGTGAAAAGATTGAATTGCCCACCATCTAAAGAGTAGTAAAGTTGCTTTAGTCCAGAGAAATCATCTTTTGCGTCGATTGAAATTTTTGAATCAATATCAACATAAAACCTATTTTCCTTCCCAAAAAGTAATCCTTTTTCAACCTTTACCTTGGGTTTTGGCCCTTTGGCATCAGCCAAAATAAGGTAACGTATTCTTTCTCCTTTGTTATTGTAGACAAAATAATGTTTTCCAGGGCCATCAAAGTGCATTGGGTTGGCTAAACTATCGCTACTCGGAATTAATACCTTGTTATTGCGTTCGTTGTTGGCCGATACGAAAAAATAAATGGGAGCATCTACCTTTACATAAATCTGGCCGTTTGCATCGATGAATATATTCGAATTTGCTTCCTGAGCAAATAGGCTGTGGCTGGTTGTTGCAATAAGAATAAAAAGACAAAACCTGTAAAAATTCATAGATTTTTTGATTTTAAATAGCAAAAATAACAAAACAAACTATTCGTAACTATTTGTGCTTAAATATTATTTGATTTTAAATCGGAATTGGCTTTCCGCTTAGTCTGAATCCTACGATTAGAACATCATCTATAGGCTGATATTCTTCACCTCGCCATTCTTCAAGTGTCGTTTCTAGTATCTCTTGCTGTTGCAGCATTGGCAAATCGTGAATCTTCATCAGTAATTCTTTGAAGCGTTTCGATGAGAACTTTTGTCCATCTGAACCTCCAAACTGGTCGATAAAACCATCGGAGAAGATATAGAAACTTGTAGGCGAGTCAATGTTAATGGTGTGTAAAGTGAACTCGCGTTTATCTTCCTTTTGCAGACCTCCAATTGGCACTGGGTCGCCTTTAATTTGGAATAGTTCGCCGTTTGTTATATAGTAAAGAGGGTTTTTTGCACCAGCAAACTCAATGGTTTGTCCGTTGTTTTTGATATTGCAAAGCGCCATATCCATTCCATCGCGGCTGTCGTTGTTCTCCTGTTTTAGTAAGTAGCGGACGTAGCGGTGCATTTGGTTAAGCATTTCGTTAGGAGATGTTATTCCGCTTCGAGCCAAGGTGTCGAGTAGGTTTAACCCAATCATACTCATAAAAGCCCCTGGCACTCCATGACCTGTGCAGTCAACTGCAGCAATCAGAAAACCGCTTTCGTTCTCAGTTTTATTGGGGAGTTGTATAAAGTGACGGTTCGATGATGTTTTTATCGATTTACTTCCTGTGTATCCCGAGAACCAGTAAAAATCGCCACTAACAATTTCTCTTGGATGAAATAGTATGAACGCATCGTTTATTGTAGGTATCAACATATCGTAGGTTGGCAGAAGCGCCTCCTGAATCCTTTGTGCGTAGTTTATACTACTTGTAATATCCCTGTTTTGCTTTTCAATCTGTTGCATAGCAACTAAAAGCTCATTGCTTTTGGCCTCAATCAAATCGCGTTGTGCGGCAATTTCTCTGTTTTGCTTCTCGAGTTTTTCGTTCGATTTCTTTTTCTGCAGGTAATATCGTGTAATCATAATGACAATGCCAAGTACGGCAAGTATTATGACTATAAATATGTTGCGGACAAGTTTCTGATTCTTTATGGTGATTTCTTGCAGTTGCTTTTCCTTGTTAAGGAGATTTATCTCCATTTGCTGCTCCTGGGTCAGCAGCTCAGCTTTGGCTAAGCTATCCGATACGGTTTCCAGTGCTTGTTGCTTTGCCTGTAACTCTTGCTCTGTTAACTCCTTTTGTGTTTTTATTTCGGAGAGTTGGCTTTGGGCTTGGTTAACTAGTTCTTTAGCCTGCGCTTCTTTTTTCTGAACCTCGTCGCGTTGTATTTTTCGGCTGAATGCCGTGTAAAGCGAGAAATACTCAGCCGATTTGTTGGCATCGCCCAGTGCATCGTATATCTCCGATAGTAATGAGTAGGTATTTCGGAGAAGTTTTGGGTCGTTAATCTCCTTGGCAATACTATTTGCCTCCTCGGCAGGTTTTAATGCTTGTTTTGGGTGGTCAGAATCCTTGTAGGCGTTAGCTATATTAATTAGCGTTGATGCAATTTCGGGTTTACGATTCTGCTGTCGATTAATAGTCAAACATTTTTCGAAGTACGATATTGCTTCGGAATAATTTTCCTGGTCAACATCAATCATTCCGATGTTGGTATAGAGGATTTTGAGCGCATTGTTGTTGCCAATGCTTTGGCTAAGGTTTATTGCTTTTTGGAAAAGTGTTTTGGCTTCGGTTGCGTTTCCTGTAACCCAGTATGTTGTGGCTGTTTTTGTGTAAATTGATATAGCCGAGTTGAAATCGCCTGAGGCCTCTAGTTCCTTGGCTTGGTTGATGTTGTCTTGAATTTCCTTTTGTTGCGTGGGCGATAAGGTTTTTGTTTGGGCTAATCCCAAAAAACATAAGGCAAAAAAGAAAGCGGAAAGTAAAAGTTTTTTAATCATAGTTTAAGGAATTATTGCTCTGCAATGAAATTAACTTTTAACGATGTCATGTGTGCAAACTCAACACCCTCATCAATCATATCTTGATCTTCGTCGCGGTGGTACCAGTTAAGCTCAATCTGGAAGCCCTCCTTGGCAATCTTCTCGATATGGCTAATAAGGTCGAGCAGTTTTTTCGATGATGATGAGTTCAGGTATTCAAGCCTAAGGTCAATCTTCGTTAATGGTTGTGGCGCTTTAACATACTCTACAATATATCGCTCTAATGGTCGGTAGAACTCGATGGCATCTTCGGGCAACGATTTGCCTCTAATTTCGAAATAGCCCTTGCTACCATCAGCAGTAATTTGCGGAGAATCAATGCGTCCTTCAATATGTAATGCTTCCATTTTGCTTAGAGTTTATAAAGGTTTAACGTGTAAGGTTTGTTTATGTTCCACACAAATTAGTGCAAATTTCAACTTGAGGCAAAAAAAATTGGACAGTAATATGGAAAAAAGACTTATGGTGTTAGTTGATAGGTCTTTAAAGTAAAGCGATTACGAATGTTGAACTAGGCTTGTAATTAGGTTATTTTGCAATGTCTACAAACCCAGAGGTTTTGTATGTTTATAGTTGTGAGCATGTTTTTATATACGACTCCAGCTGGAGTCGTATAATTTTGCTTTAAAATTAATTTCTATAAATATTTGATGCCGTAGGCATCATTTAAAATTTGTTGATTACTTAACTCAATAGGCTTATTTCCAAGCGCCAAGGATTATACCCATTACAGTGAACGATACAACCATATAGCCCCCATTTATTAGAATATATTTAAGGGAGCGATTCTCGAACAGAGAAATTATGGCTAAGCCCAGTGCTACCCATCCAAATCCTGCAAGGAATCCAGCAATTGCACCAAACATAATGTTGCCATCGCCAATAAAAAGTGCAAGGTTTAGTGCCATCACAAACGCAAGTATGAACGATAGCCCAAAAACAAGGGCGATGTTCCGTTTATTTAAGTCGTCCTTTGTAAAGTTGTTTGCCTCCATCCATCCTTTCTCGAAGACAGCATACCAGGCACCTCCAATTAGGAATGTTGATAGTGCTGCTACCAATACTGCAAACCAGTTTAGGTTTTGCATAGCTGTACTTATATCCATACGCAAAAGTTTTGATTATGAATTATTAAACAATCAAGTTGGTATTAAGTTTAGACATTTGTTTTAAAATAGCTTTTGTCCGAGTTCGCTGAGTTTAATTAGTTTTT
Organism: Bacteroidales bacterium; assembly: GCA_008933525.1. GTDB lineage: Bacteria > Bacteroidota > Bacteroidia > Bacteroidales > Tenuifilaceae > SB25. Next base: position 8,324 of record WBUV01000008.1, read on the forward strand.
CGGTTCGGGTTTCTTGTGTTTTTTCCTGCTTTGCGGAGAGTATCCAATGGTATATTGTTCGTTTGTAAGAATCGGATTGGGAACTGAAGAACTTCCACGCAAGTATATTCTCCTTTATTTTGTTTTCAAGATGATTTGGCAATTTTTTGGGCTTATTCTCGTAGCTGTACTCTTTGTCAGATCTAATTTTGCGGTTGTTGTATAGCTCAAGTCCTTTGGGTTGCATTAAACCCTTGGAAATATGTTCTTCGGCTTTTTTGATGTTCACTTCGCTCCAGTTGCTTTTGGTATTTCGAGGTGTAAATCTTATGCAGTAGGATTCCTCATCAATGGATTTTCTAACCCCATCAATCCAGCCAAAACAAATGGCTTGGTCAACCGATTCAGACCATGTTAAACTAGGTTTTTCTGTATTAACTTTATAGTATCCAACGTATAGCTCTTTCTCGGAGAGATGATTCTTCGATAGCCATTCTCTGAATTCGGCTCCGTTTTTAAAAAATACAGGTTTCATCTGTCTATTTTTTGTTTTTAGAAGGTACAGATGGAACATCCATGGGAGATAGTCATATTTGTGTGTGTTAAGGTTATAATCATGGATGTTTCATTTTGATTTCAATTGTTGGGTCAATTTATAAAATATTCAATAAAACTAGCGAGTATTTTGTAACTAAACCAACCACAATCCGTTTATTCTTGCTGTGTTTGTATAGTTTGGGAATAAAATTGTAACTTTACTGAAAGGCATATCAGCACTAAAATGCAAAGCAACAATAGTTTAGATTTTAAAACGGTTTGGCACGATAAGGTTTCCTCTACCAACGATATTTGTATGGATTCTGCCCGCAATGGTGGTGATGAGGGAGTTGTTGTTGCTGCAAAATATCAGGAGCAGGGTAGGGGGCAGCGGGGCAATAGCTGGGAGAGCGAGCAGGGGTTGAATTTAACTTTTAGCATTCTACTCCGACCAAAATTTCTCAGGGTTGATGAGCAGTTTCTTATTTCGAAGATTGCTGCAATATCGGTATGTGATTGGATTAGCGCGTATTTAAAGGATAAACATGTTGCGATAAAATGGCCTAACGATATTTACATCGATAATAATAAGGTTGCAGGAATACTTATTGAGAACACTTTTAGCTCATCAACGCTCGATATATCGGTTGTGGGAATAGGTATCAACTTAAATCAAAGGGAGTTCTCTACTGATTTGCCCAACCCAACTTCCTTGTCCATTGAAACGAACCAAGTTTTTGATCTGAAAATTTCTTTGGAGGAGTTTCTGAGTTGTTTCAACGAGCGTTATAGGCAGGCGAAGAGCGGTGAGGTTGCTTTAATCGATATGGAATATCTGAACAAGTTATACAGGAAAGATATTTACTGCACTTACCGTGCAAGTAACGATGAGTTCAAGGCAAAAATTGTTGGCGTTAAACCAACAGGAGAACTGATGCTCCAAACCGAGAAAGGTGAGGAACGTTCTTTTGCGTTTAAAGAGGTTGTTTTTGTGATTTAAATTGCGTTGAATGCTTTTGCAATGCCCTCGGCAAGAGCATTAACACCCTCTTCTAGTTTTTTACCAAGCATCATCTTCATCATCATGTTAAGTTCAGCCTTAATGGTTATTTTCATTCGGGTGTCGTAGGCTGCCGCTTCTTTTAGTTGTACCCACAGAAAGAATTGTAAAGGAACACGTTCGTCGCCAGTAAGTTTAATAGTAGTGAACTCTTCTTTCTCAACAAGTTTTAGTCCCATTGGCCCCATTCCCTGATAGCTAAAGCTACAGCTTGTTTCATCGGCTTGCCAGTTATCAACCTTGCCTTCCACAAGAGGTGTGAAGTTTCGGAAATCCGATAATACTTTGTAGATATCCTCTGCACGCTTACTAATTTCTACAACTTTGCTTTCGTAGGTTTCCATCTTATCCTATTTTTGAGATGGCAAAGAAAATAAAATGAATTGTTTTGTCAAAATAGATAAATTATATTGCCTTAATTACTTTTTTTAAGTAGTTGTTTTTCTTATGTAACATTGTCAAATATCAGATTGAGAAATTATATTTGGCTTTCAAAACAGATTGTATGCTAAAAGTCCTTCATCAACGCGGTCATAATCCCTACTTCAATATAGCAACCGAGGAGTATTTGCTTAAGAATAAAACGGATGATTTTTTCATAATCTACCGAAATAATCCTTCGGTGATTGTGGGTAAGCATCAGAATACTAATGCGGAGATAAATCACCAGTTTGTGGAAAATAGTGACATTCCTGTTGTTCGGAGATTGTCTGGTGGTGGAGCAGTATACCACGATTTGGGCAATATCAACTTTTGTTTTATAATGAATGGAGCAGAGGGTCAGTTGGTGGATTTTAAGCGTTATACCGAGCCAATTATCAATATCCTTCAAGGATTTGGAGTTGATACATTCTTGGGTGGAAAGAACGATATTCGTGTGGGCGATAAAAAAATATCGGGTAATGCTGAGCATGTTTACCGCAAAAGAGTTTTGCACCATGGCACGCTGCTTTTTCAATCGGATTTGGATAAGCTGAATGAGGCTATTCGGGTCGATTTGTCGAAGTATCACGATAATGCAGTTAAGTCAATCCGAAGCACTGTGGCAAATATTGCCGATTTTCTTCCATCGCCAATGGATGTAGCGTTTTTTGAGGAGATTCTTATTGGTTTTATTCTAAGTTACTTTCAAGAATCGGAGGAATATTCTCTAGTTAATGAAGATATCGCCGCTATAGACACTTTAATTGATTCAAAGTATTCAACTTGGGAATGGAATTATGGCTATTCTCCCGTTTATGAGGTAATAAAAAATATTGAAACATCAGCAGGAGAGTTAACTATAAAGGTAGATGTAGTTAAGGGCTATGTAGATGATTTGAGTTTTAGCGGGGTCGATATTTCAGCTGAAATTGTTGAGCGCCTAAGACTCCTACTTGTTGGCAAGGTACATTCATTCAAAGATATTGCCATTGCAATTGCCGATAACGAAATAGGCGACTTCTTTCAGAATCGCCTATCGGTAAACTTAATGCCTGAATATTTTTGTTAGACTATTATTTTTGACCTTCCTTCGGTGGGTCTACTCCGTATGCAATTCCCTCGTAGTAGTGAGTTGGCACTTCTTTGTAACCGCCCCTGGTCTCGCTTTTGGTAATGAGTACATATAGTGCTCCCATGGCAGCAGCCCTTCGTTGAAGCCTAATTCTTGCATTTTTTTCGGCCGCTTTAGCTGTTTTGCTTGATGTGCCAGACTTGGCTTGTATTTCGCCGTATGCGTAAAGCCCTTCAACATCAGATTGGTTCTCTGTAATAATGACAGATTGGAAGTTGGTTGCCTCTACTTCCTGAAATGCCATACTGTTGAATGCTTCAACTCTACCTGTGCTGTATTTAATTTTGTGTATCTGTTTACGAGTAACCTCTTCAGTTTTTTGGGTTTCAGGTTTAAAGAAGGTTATTTTAGTTGAACCAACACTTTGCACTTTGCAAATAATCTTTTTGCTACTAACCAGAATGATCGTATCCATACTCATCCCATCAGTCTGCGCAAAACCCCTTACTGCAAGTACCGATAAAACCATTAAAAGTAAAATTCTTTTCATGAGTTTATTTTCTAAAAAACTTTGCAAAGTTAATGCCATTAATTAAAATCTAATAAACGATTGTTAAAATAATCAACTAGTTTAACGCAAATGCCATTAAAAAAGTTTAGGCGAAAAATATTGATGTGTATAAAAACTGCTAGTTTCCTCTGGCAACAAAGAAAAATGATATGCAAATTAACAATACTTGTTTAAAAGTTGATACTGCGATTAGGTCAGGAAGAGGAACAAAAAGTCTGTATGTTAGAATAATCCCAATGAGAATTGCAACTATCAATGTAAGTGTTTGCTTCGATGAGAAGCCCCCTACAACAAATATAACCGATAGAATAAGCATCGATAATGAAAGGTAGAAGTTTAAACTTTCGGGATTAATTGGATTGACACCCTTGACGTTGCTAATGAATATATATGCAGCAAATGATATTCGTAATAACCATGTAGCAATGGGAAGTGCAGATTTAAATGGTTTCATTATTTGTGAGTTTAGAAGTTAAACGTACTTTTGTGAAGTTTTATTTTAACCAAAGTTATTAAACGTAATGGAAAAACTCAAATATTCTGTACAACTTTTAGGTTCTGCATTGGTATGGATTATAATGGGAGTATTAGCTTTTACTCTTTTTTTTGGGGATCTTATTGTGTGGTTACTTACTTTTTGGTGGGATAAAAGGCTTTTCTGGCTCCATCGCTACTCAATATTTTGGGCGATGTTTCATATCCGAATAAATCCATTCTGGAAAATAAAACTTGAGGGTAAAGAGCATTTAGATAAAAATAAGGTATACGTTATAGTGTCAAATCACCAAAGTGCATTCGATATAGCCTTGCTTTATCGAATTAATAAACACTTCAAGTGGGTAGCCAAAAGGGAGTTGATAAGAGTTCCGGTTATTGGTTGGAATTTGTTGCTGAATAAGTATATCCTAATCGATAGGAAAAATGCCTTTAGCAGCAAGAAACTCCTTCACGAGGGGTGTAAAAACCTAAAAATGGGAAGTTCTGTGTTGGTTTTCCCCGAAGGTACTAGAACGCCCGATGGAAAAGTGCGGCGGTTTAAGGAAGGTGCGTTTTTGTTGGCAAAGCAAGCACAAGTGTCTATTCTGCCATTAGTGATTGAGGGTTCAAAGGATGTTTTGCCAAAACCAGGGATTATTAGTTTGATTCAAACTTTTACCATTAAAATTTTACCCGAGATTTCTTACGATTCATTTAAGGATACCGATGTGGCTGAGCTGACGAAAGCTGTCAACAAGTTGATACTCGATACGCATATGGCAATGGAGTCTAAATGGTATAAGTAGATCTGGTTAAAATTCTTACATTTTGAGAGTTGTGTGTTTTAGTAATACTTTTTAAGAAAAAAAGTGATTAATTCTTTGCCGATTAATTATTCTTTTATACTTTTGCAAGCCAAAATAAGTTAAACATTTCATATAAAGATACGATGTACGCTATTGTAGATATTGCAGGACAGCAGGTAAAGGTTGAAAAAGACCAAAAGCTTTTTGTAAACCTTTTAGAAGGCGAGGTTGGAGCTGAGGTTAAGTTTGACAAAGTTCTACTTGTAGATAACGATGGTAAAGTAACCATTGGTAAGCCAGAAGTTAAAAGTGCTTCGGTAACTGCTAAAATTTTGAACAACGTTAAAGGTGATAAGGTAATCATCTTCAAGAAAAAAAGACGTAAAGGGTATAAGGTTAAAAACGGTCACCGTCAACAGTATACTCAAATTCAGATTTCTGAAATAGTTGCGTAATTACTAAAATATTATCAAGTCATGGCACACAAAAAAGGAGCCGGTAGCTCACGAAACGGTAGGGAATCACATAGCAAACGTTTAGGCGTTAAACTTTATGGTGGTCAAACGGCAAAAGCTGGAAATATTCTAGTTCGCCAAAGAGGTACTGTACACAATCCTGGTCAGAATGTAGGAATTGGTAAGGATCATACATTGTTCGCATTAATCGACGGTGTTGTATCGTTCCGCAAAAAGGCCGATAATAAGTCGTACGTATCTGTATTGCCTGCAGAAGCATAGAGATATTTATCTAAAATACAGAATCTCCTGTGCAAGCATTGTACAGGAGATTTTTTTTGCTGTTCTATTAAGGTTTTTAATGGTTTTGGTTTTGTGGATTGTATTTGTTAAAAGATTTGCCTTTTAACTTTTAACCTTTCACGAATAAGTGTAATTTAGCTGGCGTTTTTAGTTTAATATCGATTTAATATTTCCGTATATGCTTACATTAAAAGTAATTCGCGACAACAAGGAGGAGGTTATCAAGCGTTTAGCCGTTAAGCATTTTGATGCTAAGGCTATAATTGATAGCATAATTGCTTTGGACGATAAACGTAAAGCAATTCAGTTGCAACTGGATAATAACTTAGCCGAGCAAAACTCGCTTGCAAAACAGATAGGTAAGTTGTTTGCCGAGGGCAAAGCTGCCGAAGCAAACGAGGCAAAATCGAAAACTGCCGAGTTAAAGGAAACATCAAAATCATTGTCGCAGGAGTTATCCGATGTTGAGCCAGAGTTGAAGAAACTTTTAATGCAAGTTCCCAACCTTCCACATACTTCTGTGCCATCAGGTCATAGTGCTGAGGATAACTTAGTTGTTCGTTCAGGTGGTTTGGTGCCTGAATTACCAAAGGACTCTGTTCCTCACTGGGACTTGGCCAAAAAGTACGATATTATTGATTTTGAACTAGGTGTTAAGATTACTGGTGCAGGATTCCCTGTTTATAAAGGAAAAGGCGCTAAGTTCCAGCGTGCGCTTATCAATTTCTTTTTAGATGAAAATACTGCTGCTGGTTACCGCGAGGTTCAACCTCCTCACATGGTGAACGAGGATTCTGCCTACGGTACTGGTCAGCTACCCGATAAGGATGGACAGATGTACTACATGCAGGTTGATAATTTCTATATGATTCCAACTGCAGAGGTTCCTGTAACCAATATTTTCCGCGATGTAATTCTAAATGCATCGCAACTTCCAATTAAGATGACCGCTTACACACCTTGCTTCCGTCGTGAAGCAGGTTCATATGGTAAGGATGTTCGTGGATTGAATCGTTTACATCAGTTCGATAAGGTTGAGATTGTTCAGGTTCAGCATCCTGACCGCTCCTATGATTCGTTGGAGGAGATGGTTTCGCACGTTGAGGGGATTCTTAAGAAACTTGAGTTGCCATACCGCATTGTTAAACTTTGTGGTGGTGATATGAGTTTCACCTCGGCATTGACTTACGATTTTGAAGTTTTCTCTGCTGCGCAGCAACGTTGGTTGGAGGTAAGCTCCGTTTCGAACTTTGAGTCGTACCAGGCAAACCGCATGATGCTACGTTACAAGGAGGATGGCGATAAGAAGACCCAAATTGCGCATACGTTGAACGGTAGTTCGCTTGCGTTGCCACGTATTGTTGCAGCATTACTTGAGAATAACCAAACTCCTAATGGTATTAGAGTACCCAGAGTATTACAGCCTTTCTGCGGCTTTGAGATGATTGATTAGAATTTGTTTTATATATTAACCCTGACAGAGTTTAAAACTCTGTCAGGGTTCTTTATTTATGAATATCTACTAATTTACTTATAAAGCATTTCGCCCATTTCAACCATCTTTATAAAATCGGCCTTATAGCCATATTCATCTAAACCTGCAGAACTTTTTGCTCTTCTTAGAACATCTGCAAATGTTGCATTGCCCTTGAATTCCGATTCGCGAAGTAGCATTCCAAACTCAGCCACTGCTGATGCAAACATTAGGTTATTGGTGCTTTCGGTTTTACCTGCTTCAACCTTTTCTACAATTAAGTTGCTGGTATCCTCGTTAGGTTTTTTGTAACGAACCTTTACAGTCATAAGATTCTTACTGTTTACCTTGGTTTGTTGTTGGTATTCAAGCGGGTCAACGTTTGAAATCTCTTCGTCAGAATCGGCAGGGATTACTTCGTAAAGTGCTGTTACGGTGTGTCCGCAACCAATATCGCCAGCATCCTTTTTGTCGTTGTTGAAATCCTCCTTGTTTAGAATTCTGTTTTCATAACCAATCAATCTGTACGCTTTAACCTTTGCGGGGTTGAATTCAATCTGGATTTTCACATCCTTAGCAATGGTGTAAAGAGTTCCCCAAAGCTCTGTTCCAAATACTTTCTTTGCCTCTAAAATATTGTCGATATAAGCGTAATTGCCATTTCCTGCGTTCGATATTTGTTCCATTTTGGAATCTTTATAGTTGCCCATTCCAAAGCCAAGGATTGATAGGAAAATACCATCGTTGCGCTTCTGCTCAATAAGTCGAACCATTTCGGCATCGCTGCTGGCACCTACATTGAAATCGCCATCGGATGCAAGTATCACCCTATTGTTTCCATTCTTAATGAAATTTTGCTTTGCAATTTTGTAGGCAAGGTTTATTCCTTCGCCCCCTGCAGTTGAGCCACCAGCCTGTAACATATCCAACGCGGCAATAATTTTTTCTTTCTGATTTCCCGGGGTTGATTCCAACACAACTCCTGCTGCACCGGCGTAAACCACAATTGCAACTCTATCCTGAGGGCGTAAATTCTCAACCAAATACTTGAATGCTTGCTTAAGCAATGGAAGTTTGTTGGCAGAGCTCATTGAGCCAGAAACATCGATTAAAAAGGTAAGGTTGTTTGCAGGAATCTCATTTTCGTTGATATTTTCACCTTTTAAACCTACAAGAAACAATTGATGCTTTGTGTTCCAAGGGCATTTGTCGGCCTCAATGGTAATAGAAAATGGGTGGCCATTCTTAGGTTGTGGATAATCGTAATCGAAGTAGTTTATGAGTTCTTCAATTCTTACGGCATCCTTAACAGGTTTTTGGTTCTGGGTAAGGAATCGGCGGACATTGGAGTAGGAGGCTCTATCTACATCAACAGAAAATGTTGAAAGTGGGTTGTTTATCACATCCTTAAAAATGTTCTCATTGATAACATCGTACGATTCAGTGTTGAAATTTTCAGACACATCATAATCGAAAGCAACTCCACCAGCAATTGAAGACGGAACGCAGCAGTCTGCAACTACCATCATTTTCGATAGTTTTGCGCTACGCTCTTCTTCTTTTACAATCTCGACAAGTTGAATAGGTTTTAGCGCAAAGTTTACCCGTGTGGTTGAATTTGCTTTTACATCGATATTCTTTTTTACGCTAACCTCGTACCCTCTTACTAATGCCTTGATGTCATACTTTCCAATAGCAACCGATAGGGCATAAGCGCCGTTGGCGCTGCTTGCTTTTTCTGCAACAACTTTTCCATTCTGGAATACTTGGATTTTTGCACCAGGTATTGTTTTTGATGTGGAATTATCGGTTATTAACCCCGATATCATTCCAGTTTGTGCGCTAATTGTTATAAACGAACTCATTAGTAGCACTCCGATTGTTGAAATTAAAGTTTTCATGTTATTTTTAATTAGGTTAAACTTGTGATTGTTTATTTAGAGGATACAACGGGGAGTGTTTTTCCATAAAATGGACTAATTTTTTTGTATTTTTATTTCAATTAATTGGTATTTAGAATTTAACAGTGAATAACGACAAAGAAAATATATCTGCTTTTAGTGATTTGTCTCTCATCGATCTTTATAAAAAAGACGGCGATAAGCAGATTGTAGGTGAACTATATAAAAGGTACACCCGTTTTGTGTTTTCAATCTGTATGAAGTACCTTAAGGATGAGGAGAGCAGCAAGGACGCTGTGATGCAGATTTTTGAGAAACTATTTGTTGATTTACGTAAGCACGATGTTTCGAACTTTAAATCGTGGTTGCATTCAGTTACAAGGAATTATTGCCTACATATAATAAGGGATTCAAAGTATCAGAATCAGAAGTTGAGAGATTTTTCAAATTCCGAGGAGGAAGTTATGGAAAATCAGCTGTTTTTGTATCAAGATAGTGTGACTGTTCAGGAAGAGCGAGTTGCTGAGTTGGAACGGGAGTTGGGCAACCTTTCAAAGGAGCAGCGGGTGTGTGTGGAACTTTTTTACCTGAAGGATAAAAGCTATCAGGAGATTGCAGATGAAACAGGCTATTCGCTGAATCAGGTAAAGAGTTATATTCAGAATGGCAAGCGAAACTTGACTAACAGTATGGTTGGAAATGAAAGAAAACACTAACATATTCGATATTAACTCAGGGTGTATCCGTCAAGATATCCTTCTTGATTATCTGAAAGGTCGACTTTCGGGTAAGGAGAGGAACCTTGTGGAGAGGCATTTGCTGGATTGTGAGATGTGTAGCGATGAACTTGAAGGTTTGACGAATCTTTCGGAACCAGAGAGAATTGCTGAAATTGAGGCAGAATTGAATTCTATGTTAGACCAGCGGACTATGCCACGAATTTCTTGGCTTAATCCAAAGGTGGTTTACAGAGTAGCCGCTGTTGCGGTGCTTACCATTGGTGTATCGACTCTGCTTTACCTCTTTGTTCTGAAAACAACTCCCCCAACAATGATGTCGGAAAGTCAAATGCCAACTGTGTCGGCCGAAATGTCCGATAGTATTGCTCCTCTTGAGGTAACGTCCATACCAAAAGATGCAACTGAGCGGTCGGAATCACAAAAAAAGGAGAGTAAACTAGTTGAAAGGCCTGCAGCACAAACAATTGTTGCCAATAATATGCAGATTGCCGAGGATGCTTTCATTGCCGATTCTGAAATTGAAGTGTTTGATACGGACGAAATGGAGGCAGCAGTGCTTGCCGAAAAAGTTATTACAGCAGATAGTGCAGCAATTGTTTCTAGTAATGCAGCTTTAGCCGGTCAACAAGCCGATGCTTTAAGGGCTGCGAATTACGAAGCTAAAAAAGAGGAGTTGGCAACGGTTTCTGAAGGTGCGAGGTTGTCGAAGAAGGCAGTTGTGGGATTTGCTCAACCCATGCCTACAATTGAAAGTGCTTTGAAGAACTACAATCAGAAAAACTATGGAGCAGCGTTGAATGAATTTAATACCCTATACAGCCAAGGCTCAACAACCGATACAGTTGTTTACTATAGGGCTATGTGTAACTATAACTTGAAGTCCTTTGCCGATGCGCTTATTGATTTTCAACTATTAGGCAAAAAGGTCGATGGCAAATTCTTTTACGATTCTCAGTGGTACTATGCATTATCGTTGGTTGAGGTTGGACGCAGCGATGAAGCAAGGACTTTGTTTGAGGCCATATCTAAGAGTGAGTCGCCCTATAGAGGTTTAGCTTCGACTAAACTTCAGCAATAAAAAATAGGGTGTCTGGGACTGTTTAGACACCCTCTAATATTGTTGTTTGAAATTAGAATGATAAAACCCTTATTTCGGTACGCCTGTTTTGTTGATGCTCTTTTTCGTCGCATTTAATACCATCGGCACATTGGTTCTTGAGTTTGGACTCGCCGTAACCTTTGGCAACAATTCGATCCTTACTAATACCTTTACTGATTATATAATCAACGGCCGACTGTGCTCGTTTTTGCGAAAGACTTTGGTTCGACTCGGCATTACCTCTGGAATCGGTATGTGAACCTAGTTCAATTTTGATATTTGGATTATCGTTTAATAGAGCAACAACCTTATCTAGTTCTATAGCAGCATCTTTACGGATATTCCACTTGCCCAAGTCATAGTAGATGTTGGGTATTTCGATAGTTTTGTTGAGGTCGATTTTCTCAATATTTAAGTTTATGAATTGGTTTAGGTTAACCCATCCTGATTCTTTATCGTCTGTTAAGTATTTATCTTTTATGGTGAAGAAATCCTGCTTTGTTACCGTAACATCGTAGGATGTTTTTTCGGATAGTAGTGTTCTGAACTCGCCATTTTCCGATGAGGTTATTGTAATTGGTTGCTCGTTGTTTTGAGGCTGGAACGCTAGTGTTACATTGGGCACAATTTCTTGTGTTCCTTTAATAAATACACTTCCGAAAACTCCATAAAAATTCTTTTTCATAATAGGAATGGTAACTAGTATGGAGTCATTTACTATACTGTTTTCATCCAAAGATATCGTGTTAGAGTAGGGTATGTAATCTACCGAGTTAATCTCAACATTAAAACTATCAGAAAGATTTACATTTGAAGGGTAAAGACTATATGAATCGGGTGTGAGCGCGTTGGATTTACCCTGAGTTTTATTGGTAAGGTTAACCGTTGCATTGGTAATTGTTGAATTGCTTTCCTTGTCAATAATCCTTAGAGCTAGTGTGGTGTAACGAATGTTCGAGAACTCAACAAAGTATAGGTCATCAGTGCCTTTGCCGTTAGTTCTGTTCGATGAAAAATATCCTGTTTTTGTTTCATTATCGGCAATTAATCCAAAATCATCAAATGAAGAGTTTAGGGGTGCTCCCATATTTTCTGGTTTATCAAATCCATTTCCTTTGTGGTTTGCCTTGAAAATATCAAGTCCTCCAAGACCTGGTAAGCCATCCGAGGCAAAGAATATTGTGCCGCTTGGATGAATGAAGGGGAACATTTCGTTGCCTTTAGTGTTGATTTCCTTTAGGTTGATAGGTTGACTCCAGTCGTTCCCTTCGGTTCGCTCGCACATATAGATGTCAGTTCCGCCAACACCTCCTGGCATATCTGAAACAAAATACATTTTCTTACCATCAGCTGTGAGGGTTGGGTGTCCTGTGGAGTACTCATCGCTATTGTATTTAAACTCCTTGATGTTTCGCCAATCCTTTTCAGTTAACTTTGCTTTCATTCCAATTAATGAGTCGGCTCTATTTTCAACGCTTTTCAACCACTCATTGTAGGTAAATTGTGCAGTAAATATCTTCAGGTTTAACTTACCGTCGGAGCTGAGTTTCTTGTACTGGTTAAAATTGTTACGGGTAAAGTACATTGTGCTATCGACAACACAGTAGGACAAAGGTCCTTCGTGGTATCTAGTATTAATGCTCCCCGCAAATTCTTTAATTGCTGTTAGT